>CANHSW010000285.1 GCA_947463165.1 Cyanobacteriota bacterium | reverse complement strand
CGGCGAGGACGAGGACTACGAAGGCGACGAGGAGGACATGGACGACGAGTTCGAGGAAGAAGACAAGTTCGAGAACGACGAGGAAGTCGAGGACGGTGACGACCAGGCCGACGGGGCTGCCGCCGAAAACGCCGACACCAAAACCCCCTGATCCAGATGGCGGCCGTGGAGCCCCTGCAGCGGCTGGCCGCCTCCCTGGTGGTGGTGCGAGCCAGCGGCCAGCTCGGCGACGCCCAGCGCCGCTACCCCCAGTGGGAACTGGCCAATGCCGAACTGCAACGGCTGCTGGCGGCCGGGGTGGGCGGCGTGATCCTGTTGGGCGGCAGCGCCACGGAACTGCGACTGCGCTGCGCTCAGCTGGGGCGCTGGGGGGGCCAGCCGCTGCTGCTCTGCGCCGATGTGGAAGAGGGGGTGGGCCAGCGCTTCCCGGGGGCCAGCTGGCTGGTGCCGCCCCTGGGCCTGGGGATGCTGCACAGCCGGGATCGCCAACGGGCCCTCCACCTGGCCGAGCGCTATGGCCGCTGCACCGGCCGGGAGGCGCGAGCCCTGGGGCTCAACTGGGTGCTGGCGCCGGTGTGCGACGTGAACAACAACCCCGCCAATCCGGTGATCAACGTGCGGGCCTGGGCGGAGCAGCCCACCGCCGCCGCCGAGCTGGTGGCCGCCTTCTGCCGGGGTCTGCAGGCGGAGGGGGTGCTGGGCTGCGCCAAACACTTCCCCGGCCATGGCGATACCAGCAGCGACTCCCACCTGGAGCTGCCGCTGCTGCCCCACGACCGCCAGAGATTGGAGGCGATCGAGCTGCCCCCCTTCCGCGCCGCCATCGCCGCCGGCGTCGCCACCGTGATGACAGCCCATCTGCTGCTGCCGGCCCTGGATCCCCAGCGACCCGCCACCCTGTCGGCGGCAGTGCTCACCGGCCTGCTGCGCCAGGAGCTGGGCTTTAACGGCTTGGTGGTAACCGATGCGCTGATGATGGAGGCGATCAGCGCCAACTACGGCCCCGGCGAGGCGGCCGTATTGGCCCTGGAGGCGGGAGCCGATCTGGTGCTGATGCCCGCCGATGCCGACGCGGCGATCGCGGCCCTGGTGGCGGCGGTGCAGGGCGGCCGACTGAGCCGGGAGCGTCTGGAAGCCAGTGCCCAGCGGCGGCGCACCGCCCTGGAGCGGCTGCCCATCGATCCGCTTGAACCGCTGCAGCCCATTGAGGCCATTGAGCCGCTTGAACCCAACAACGCCCTGGCCCTGGAGTTGATCGAGGCCTGCAGCACTCGCCGCGGTCTTGGGATGGTCGGGCCTGGGCTGGTGGGCCCTGGAATGGTGGGCCCTGGGCTCGGTAATGGCCCTGCTCTGAACCTGGTGCGGCTGGATGACAGCTTGGCGGCCCCCTTCCTGCCAAGCGACGCCCCGGCCCTGGCCCTGGCGGAGCGGGCCGGCTATCGCAGCCTGCTGTTGGAGCGGCGCAGTCCATCGCCCTGGAGCGATAACCCCCATGCCCCCCTAGACCTGGCCCGGCTGGACCTGGCAGGGCTGAACTTGGCAGAGCCACAGCTAGCGAACAGGGAAGCATTACCTGTGCTGTTGCAGCTATTTGTGCGCGGCAACCCATTCCGGGGCAGCGCCGGCGGCGGCGAACCCTGGGCGGCGGTGGTGGAGCAGCTGCAGCGCGCCAAGCGCTTGGCCGGGCTGGTGGTCTACGGCAGCCCCTATCTCTGGCAGGAGCTGGAGCCGCTGCTCGATGCCGCCACGCCGGCGGTCTACTGCCCTGGCCAGATGCCCCTCGCCCAAACCTGGGCGCTGCAGAGCCTGGGGTTGGGCCACGCTGACGCTGCCAGGGACCGCCGGGCTGGTGAGTTCACCGACTGAATTTCCCAGCTGCCGCCGTGATCCGGCAAATCGCAGCTGGTGTGGAGCCTGTTCCTTGCTTTTTGGCACGCCTGCATCAATTATCTAACGTCAAGATCAGAAGCGGCGAGAAGCAATTGCAAAGGCATTACCCCTCGATCACGTCTTCCGAATCTTGATGCTAGAAGATCATATCAACGGTAGACATCTCTTCTGTGCCCGACCTTGACAATATCTACCAGTTTGTCGCAATCATCTACAGAGTAAACCACTCGATAGTTGCCTTGCCTGAACCGATAGAGGCCTGATCTACCAGCAAGTTTTTCAGACCCTTGAGGCCGAGGATCAGCGGCGAGTGATTTAATCTTTTCTATCAACTTGGTCAACGTCTCCTTGCCTGAAACGGCTCAAAGTTCGTGCTGGGCTCAGCCTGCCTGCTGTCAACATCACGTAAATCATCGACATCTTCGGCCAGGGTGATCCGCACAGCTTCATTAACCATCTCCGATATGGATCGATTGCATGCAGCTGCTCGCATCCGTAGTGCTCGATGCACTTGGGCGTCAAAGTAAATGGTGGCACGCTTGATTTCTTCCATACACAGTCCTTAACGCTTTAACGTCATGACGTTAAGACGGCGGCACCACTTGGTGGCCATCTGGCCCTTCTAGTGCTGCCCTTGAGTGGCAGCCAGAGAGCCTGGGGTCGTGCAGCAGATTGCTGTTGATGGCCTGTCCACTCGATGCACTTGATCGAAGGGCCTTCCCTTCCTCCCGTTGATTTGCGGCCTAGCTCTTATATTTTTTATCTCTTCGCTACTGGGCACCTCGAAAAATCACTTGTCAGCGATAAGTCTCATGTGAAGCACGACAAGACCTATTTGTTTGCAAAGAGTCTTTTTTCGGGTCTGGTTGGACTCGATGAAAAATTCGAATTTTTCGAGGTGCCCTACTGAAATATACAGAGATGAACATTTTTCGAGAAGGGCGAAAGGCAAAGGCTGTCTTGAACCCTAAGATGCGCATCAGATTACAGCGTGATGCATCATGAGCATTGATACGCGTAGAGTTTGCTTCATAAGCTATGCACATGAAGATGTTGACAACGATAGTCTTGACTATTTCCTTTATCTCTTAAAGGACGCACTCTCGCCGAATTCTGACGTGATTACAGACAAAGAAGTAAAACCAGGCGAGGATTTTAACATTTTCATGAATCGTGTTTCTAATGTCGATGCGATTATACCCATACTCACCCCTGCGTATAAAAGGCGTGTTCAGGAAAGGAAGGGTGGTGTATTCGCTGAGTTCTCTCGTTTTATCACAAGATACGAGAAGAATCAAGATTCTTCTTTATCCTTAGCACTGCAGAATAGTACCGCATCAGAAGAAAAGAACTTTCAGATTCTTCCCGTGCTGTTTAGTGGCACGAGAGATCAATCAGTTCCTGATCGAATTTCATCTCTTAAATGCCTAGATCTTAGTGATAGCTTTGCTCGCATAGAAGCAAATGGTGAATTTAATGTTTCTCCATTGGATTGCAAGAGGTTTTGCGATGTTGCGAACGCAATCGCTAATCAGATCAACGTTATCTCGGAAATGCGCTCACTTGAATATATAACCAAGTCCAAGTATTATGTAAACCTATTTGTTGACACAAAAGCCACATGGAACGAT
>CANHSW010000284.1 GCA_947463165.1 Cyanobacteriota bacterium | reverse complement strand
TGGTGTGGCGGGCCGCCGCCGCCGCCAACCAGCTGCTGGAGGCGGCGGGGTCCTGGTGGTCCATGGCCACGCCGTAGCGGCCCGCCAGCAGCCCGGCGGCCACGCCCGCCTGGGGCAGCTGCTCCAGCCACACCAGCAACTCCACAAAGGCCAGCGCCGCCCCCTCGCAGTCGTAGGCGGCCTGGCCGATGTCGTCGCAGAGGGCCAGGCGCAGGGCGGCCTGCTGGTCGTCCAGCCTGGGGGGCAGCACGCCAGGGGCATCGAGCAGGTCTAGGTCTTGGCCCAGCCGCACCCAGCGCAGGCTGCGGGTCACCCCCGCCCGCCGGGCGCTCTCCACCACCTTCTGGCGCACCAGCCGGTTGATCAGCGCCGACTTGCCCACATTCGGAAAACCCAGCATCAAGGCCCGCACCGGCCTTGGTTTCATGCCGCGGTCGCGGCGCCGGGTATTCAGGGCATCCCCGGCGCGGATCGCCGCCTGCTGCAGTTGCTTTACGCCGGTGCCGCTCTTGGCATCACACCACCAGGGGGTCTGGCCCTGGCTGCGAAACCAGGCGTCCCAGGCCTGGCGGGCGGCGGGGGAGATCATGTCGAGGCGGTTGAGCACCAGCAGGTGCTGCTTGGCGCCAATCCAGCGCCGCAGCCGCGGGTGGCCGGTGGCCAGGGGGATGCGGGCATCGCGCACCTCAATCACCAGATCCACCTTCTCCAGGTGGGCGGTGAGGGCCTTCTCCGCCTTGGCGATGTGGCCTGGATACCACTGGATAGCCGGCGCCCGCAGCGAGGGGGCCTGGAGTTCCGCTGAGGCGCTGGGGGGCTGGCCTGGTGCCATTAGGGCACCACCAACACCGGACAGGGCGCCAGTTGGATCACCCGGGCCGCGGTGCTCTGTTCATCGCTTTCGATCGCCATGCCGCGGGTGCCCATCACGATCACGTCGGCGTTGATCTCATCGGCCACATCGCCGATCACGAAGGCCGGTTTGCCCTGGCGTTCGATCAGTTCACAGGTAACCCCCTCCTGGGCAAAGTGGCCATGGGCCTCCTCCAGCAGCTGGGCGACGGCGGCCGGATCGTCCTGGTCTGGTTCCACCACTGAGAGCAGCACCAGGCGGCTGTCGTGTTGCTTCACCAATTTCAGAGCCACCAGGGCGGTCTCCGCCGCCTGGCGGCTCTGGTCGATCGGGAAAAGAACGGTGTTAAACATGGGCAGTGCCCTGCCGGCTGGCTCACCGCTCAGTCCTAGCGCCCGGACTGGCCTAGCGCCCGGACTGGCCCCTGCAGCGATCCAGATCGGGCCCGCAAAGTTTGGGCCCAGCGCCCTACGGGCTAATCTCCGGGCCGTTTACCCGCCCTAAGCGCGAGTTCCATGGCGAAGCGATCCCTGGCCAGCCTCACCGCCGATGACCTGCGCGGCAAGCGCGTGCTGGTGCGGGTGGACTTCAACGTACCGCTCGACGACAACGGCGCGATCACCGACGACACCCGCATCCGCGCCGCCCTGCCCACCATCCACGACCTGATCGGCAAGGGCGCCAAGGTGCTGCTGGCGGCCCACTTCGGGCGGCCCAAGGGCCAGGTGAACGAGTCCATGCGCCTCACCGCCGTGGCTGCCCGCCTCAGCGAGCTGCTGGCCAAGCCGGTGGTCAAAACCGAAAGCTGCATCGGCCCCGACGCCGAGGCCAAGGTGGCCGCCGCAGCTGAAGGCGACGTGGTGCTGCTCGAAAACGTGCGCTTCTTCGCCGAGGAGGAAAAGAACGATCCCGGCTTCGCTGAGCAGCTGGCCGGCCTGGCGGATGTGTATGTGAACGACGCCTTTGGCGCCGCCCACCGCGCCCATGCCTCCACCGAGGGCGTCACCAAGTTCCTGCGCCCCAGCGTGGCCGGCTACCTGATGGAGAAGGAGCTCCAATACCTGCAGGGCGCCATCGACGAGCCCAAGCGCCCCCTGGCGGCGATCGTGGGCGGTTCCAAGGTGAGCAGCAAGATCGGCGTGCTGGAAGCACTGATCGACAAGTGCGACAAGGTGCTGATCGGCGGCGGCATGATCTTCACCTTCTACAAAGCCCGGGGCCTGGCGGTGGGCAAGAGCCTGGTGGAAGAGGACAAGCTGGAGCTGGCTAAGGAACTGGAGGCCAAGGCCGCGGCCAAGGGTGTGCAGCTGCTGCTGCCCAGCGACGTGGTGCTGGCCGACAACTTCGCCCCCGATGCCAATAGCCAAACCGTGGGCATCAATGCCATCCCCGATGGTTGGATGGGTTTGGATATCGGCCCCGATTCGCTCAAGGCCTTCCAAGAAGCCCTGGCCGACTGCCAAACCGTGATCTGGAACGGCCCCATGGGCGTGTTCGAGTTCGATAAGTTTGCCGCCGGCACCAACGGCATCGCCCACACCCTGGCCGACCTGAGCGCCAAGGGCTGCTGCACGATCATCGGCGGCGGCGACTCCGTGGCTGCCGTGGAAAAGGTGGGTGTCGCCGACAAGATGAGCCACATCTCCACCGGTGGTGGCGCCAGCCTGGAGCTGCTGGAGGGCAAGGTGCTGCCCGGCGTGGCCGCCCTTGATGAGGCCTGATCCAACCGCCTGTTTCCACAGCCTGATCACGGGGTGGTCTGATCCCACAACCTGATCCCCGATCAAGTTGTGGAATTTATGAGTGGCCAGCCTGAGGGTTTTCCCCCCAGGCTGGCCTGCCCTGGTCGCCGTCTCCCACTGTTTCGGCCGTCTCCAATCGGTTCGGCCACCGCAGCCGCTCAGCCTCGGCTCTGGTTTTTGCCAGCGCTTCTGGAGCGTTGTTCAGGGATTGAGCTGCTCTTTGTCGGCCACTACCCGCACTCGCTTGCTGGCGCTGATGATGCCCTTGGGATGCACCAGCAGCATGGCCCAGGTTTGGGAGCCCGGGTTCAAAGGGGCTTGCACGCTCTTGAACAGGCCGCCGCCACCGAGCGGTTCCAGGGACAGATCTGGGCTTGCCGATGCCGCCGCTTGTTCGGGGGTGATGGCCACGATCCCCCCCGCCGCCATGGCCCCATTCAGCGGTTCGTCCAACACCAGGTCCACGTCGTAGCGCTGGCCGGTGAGCACCGCGTCGGGGATCAACAGGCTCACCGACGGCGCTTCGCCGCCACTGGTGAGGATTGATTGCTCACGAATCACTGTTTGGCCGCTTATGCGGCCGCCGCTGCTCTCCAGGGCCAGCAGCTGGCTGGCCTCCAGTCGATAGCGGTTGTCGCCGTTGCGCTGGCTGCCGCTGACGCTCAGTTGCACGGTGGGGTGGCCGTCGCGCAGGGGCGGGCCGGCGCTGAACTGCCAGCGCAGGTCGGGGAACTGGCGTTGCAGGTTGCGGCGGCGCAGCTCCAGCGAGGCCGGATCGAGGCCCGGCCCCGTTTCCAGCAGCCCATTAAGCGCCGCGCCACTGTTCAGGGCCGCCTCCAGCGCCTGCAGCTGGGAGGCGGAGGCTGGTGCGGCAGCCGCTGGCCGCCCTGGCAGGGCGGCCCAGCTGCCCAGGCCGAGGGCCAGGGC
>CANHSW010000283.1 GCA_947463165.1 Cyanobacteriota bacterium | reverse complement strand
GAGCTAACCGCTGCCATCGCCTCCTACAAGAAAGCACTGGAACTCAATCCCAACTACCCAGATGCGCACAACAACCTGGGCGTTGCTCTCAAGGAGCATGGCGAGCTAAGCGCTGCCATTGCCTCCTACAACACTGCCCTCCAACTCAAGCCCAACTACCCG
Source organism: Cyanobacteriota bacterium (assembly GCA_947463165.1). Taxonomy (GTDB): domain Bacteria; phylum Cyanobacteriota; class Cyanobacteriia; order PCC-6307; family Cyanobiaceae; genus UBA5018. Next base: position 3,377 of record CANHSW010000283.1, on the reverse strand, counting down.
GAAGCTCACAACAACCTGGGCAATGCTCTCAAGGAGCAGGGCGATCTAGATGCCGCCATCGCCTCCTACAACACCGCCCTCCAACTCAAGCCCAACTACCCAGAAGCCCACAACAACTTGGGCAGCGCTCTCACCGAGCAGGGCAACCTAGATGCTGCCATCGCCCAATACAACACTGCCACAGAACTAAATCCCAACTACCAAGAAGCCCATTGGAACTCATCGCTGACCATGCTTCTTGGTGGCGACTACAAAAACGGCTGGAGGCAATACGAATGGCGCTTAAAAGAGGAGAAAGGCACATCAAGGCCACACGCCTTGCCCAAATGCAGCCGCTGGGATGGAGGGGCACTACCCGACAAAAACGAGCAGTTGGCGATGGTAAGCGAGCAAGGTCTTGGCGACACACTGATGTTTATGCGCTATGCCATCGCCCTACGAAACCAAGGGATTGCGGTTTCACTCTGCGCTCAGCCTAATCTGCACACCCTGATTCAGGCATCTGGCATTGACCCATCACCACTCACTCCGCAGCAAGGCGATCAGGTTACGGATGGTCTGTGGATTCCTTTGCTTTCCGTTCCTCAGCATTTAGAGGTGAGCCCAGGCAACCCGATCATTACTGAGCCCTATATCAAAACCACCGATGAACTCTCCGCCAAGTGGAAGGGCATCCTTTCAGCAGCAGAGCGCCCGATCATCGGCATCAACTGGCAGGGCAACCCGAAAGCTGAAAAAACAGGGCTGCGTGGGCGATCTCTGCAGCTAGAAGCATTTGCGCCAATCGCATCCAGCAGCCAGTCATCGTTGCTCTCCCTCCAGAAGGGCTTTGGCAGTGAGCAGCTGGAAACCTGTTCCTTCAAGGATCGTTTCGTGAGTTGCCAGGATCAAATCAATGACACCTGGGATTTTCTAGAAACCGCAGCCATCATCGCTAACTGCGATCTAGTGATTACCAGCGACACATCTGTGGCTCACCTGGCAGGGGGAATGGGTAAAACCACCTGGTTGCTGCTCAAAAAAGTGCCTGAGTGGCGTTGGGGCTTAGCGGGCGACACCAGCTTCTGGTATCCCTCGATGCACCTGTTCCGCCAGCAGCAGCGTGGCAACTGGGATGAGGTGATCGAAAGGGTGGCAGTAGAGCTCCAACAGCAGTTCGGGGGTGCATCAGGCACCACTCAACCAATTTGACCCCCTCCACCAACAAAGCAACCAGAGACGATCCAGCAAATCCTTGCACCCTGGGGGCCTGATGGTGGTCGCCAGCTCACCAGCAGGCAGCCAATCAGCCCATGGGCGGAGCGGGTCGACGGCTGGGGCGGGGCGGGCAAAAAAAGCTGAGGCAGAGTGGGGGCATTCGATGGTTCCGCCATGGACGCCTCCAGCTTCAATCTCGGCACGGTGCTGTTCGCCACCTGCGGCCTGTTCTGCCTGGCGACGCTCTTTTTCGGCACCAAGGGCGGCTACTACGACAGCGACGACTACGACGGCAACGGCACCGCCCACTGAACTGGCCACTGAACTGGCCACTGAGCTGGCCACTGAACTGGCCAATCAGCTGCCAAGTGAATGGGGCCCCTGGCCCCTCAGCTGCCCAGGCGTTCGGCCTCTGGGCAGTCGCCGGTGGTGAGCAGCTCGTCCGCCTGGGTGCTGCGACAGACGTAGGCCAGGCGGGTGCTGACGGCACCGATCGATTCGAGCCGCACGCTCTCCTCCCAGCTGTGCAGTTCGTCGTCGTCTTCCGAGTCGTAGCGGAGGGTGACCAGGTCGCCCTCGATCTCGGCCACGATCGCCTCCTCGATCCAGCGCTGCTGGTCTCTCAGGAACACCCACACCGGGCGCTTTTCGGCACAGAACTGATAGAGCTTGCGATGCAGCATGGCCGCGGGGCTCTGCAGGCCCCTAAACCCTAGGCAAGCCAACCTGGTTCGCCGCTGTTCACCATGACCCAAACCCCCTATCCCGGCCCTGTGCCCTCCGCAGCCGACATCCGCCTGCAGCTGCGCAGCTGGCCCGAGGTGGAGAGCTATCTGGAGCGCTGCAAGGGGGTGATCGTGCCCCTGGGCTCCACCGAACAGCACGGCCCCACGGGCGCCATCGGCACCGACGCCCTCACCGCCGAGGCCGTCGCCCTGGAGGTGGGCCGCCGCAGTGGCGTGTTGGTGACCCCGGTGCAGGCCTTCGGGATGGCCGAACACCACCTGGGCTTTGCCGGCACCGTGAGCCTGCAGCCGGCCACCCTGCTGGCGGTGCTCCACGACCTGGTGCTCTCCCTGGCCCGCCACGGCTTCGAGCGCATCTTCGTGATCAACGGCCACGGCGGCAACATCGCCACTAGCCGCGCCGCCTTTGCCCAGGCCTATGCCACCGCCAGCAGCCGCGGCCTGGCCAACGCCCCGCAGCTGCGCTGCCGCCTGGCCAACTGGTTCACCGCCGCTCCAGTGATGCGAGAAGCGCGGGAGCTCTACGGCAACCGGGAGGGCCACCATGCCACCCCCAGCGAGATCGCCCTCACCCTGCACCTGGAGCCCTCGCTGCTGGCCAAGCAGCGCCCCCTGCCAGAGGCGGCCCCCGCCGGTCCGATTCACGGTCCAGACGACTTTCGTCGCCGCCACCCCGATGGCCGCATGGGTTCAGACCCCTACCTGGCCAGCGCTGAACATGGCGCCCAGTTTCTGGAACTGGCTGCCGCCGACCTGCTCAAGCAGCTGCAGGAATTCCTGGAGGAGTCCAACTGAGCGCTAGCTTCGCCCCAGCCCCAGCGATCCGATGAGCCGCATCAACGCAGACGACGTGCGCAAGGTGGCCGCCCTGGCCCGTCTGGATCTGCCGGAGGCCAAGATCGCCACCTACACCGGCCAGCTGGAGCGGATTCTCGACTACGTCGCCCAGCTGGAAGCCGTCGATACCGAGGGGGTGCCGGCCACCACCCGCGCTGTGGAAGTGGTCAATGTCTGCCGCCCAGACCAGGTGGAGCCCACCGCCGTGCGCCAGGAGCTGCTGGATCTGGCCCCCCAGCGCGAAGGCGACTTTTTCCGGGTGCCCAAGATCCTGGGGGATGCCGCCGGCAGCTGAGCTTGCAGGCAGCTGAGCCGCCGCTCTTGCCCAAGCGCCCTACCAGCGCTCAAAAAGGGGCGAAGCCAGGCGCCCAGCTCAACGCCTAGGCGAAACCGCAGTGCGATGCAGCAGCTCGATCACCCGGCGCCGGGCGTGGCGGGTGGGCATCAAGGCAGCCAGGGGCCTGAGCTTGCTGCGCCACTTGCGGTGGCTGCGCACCCCCAAAAAGATGTCATAAATAAAATTATAAAAATCGGCCTTGGTTTCAAACATCCCTAGCCTTTGGGGGGAGCTCCTAGCGTCGAGAATATGCTTGGTTG
>CANHSW010000282.1 GCA_947463165.1 Cyanobacteriota bacterium | reverse complement strand
GTGGATCGCTTTGATCTCTATGGAGCGGTGGCCTATCCCAAGCAGCACCTGCGCCATCAAATACCGGCGATCTACCGCTGGGCCTCCCGCCTGGGCGGGGTATTCGTCAACCCGGCGCTCACCGAACCCTTTGGGCTCACTCTGTTGGAGGCCGGCGCCTGCGGCCTGCCCGTGGTTGCCACCGACGATGGCGGGCCGCGCGAGATCCTGCAGCAGTGCGGCCATGGCCTGCTGGTGGATGTCTCCGACCTGGGGGCCCTGGGCCAGGCGGTGGAGCACAGCCTCGCCGATCGGGCCCGTTGGAGCGGCTGGCGCGCTGCCGGCGTCGCGGCGGTGGGCAGCCATTACAGCTGGGATGCCCATGTGCGGCACTACCTGAGCCTGGCCACGGCCGCCAGCAGCGCCTGGAGGATCGCCTCAGGGCGGCGGCTCGCTACTGCTCACCCCGGCGTAGTGGCTATTGGCGTCGGGCATCCAGTAGCTCAGCTCTTGGTGCCAGAACAGCCGGCCCGGCAACTGCGCAGTGTGCAGCTTGGTGCCGGCCATGGCGGTGAGCAACTGCCCCATCTCCAGCGGCGAGAGGTCGGTCTTCACGTCGTTCCCGGCGATCTTCAGCAAAGCGGGTAGCTGGGCCAGGCTGCTGGGCTGGGCCAGCTTGGCAAACACCTGGCGCATCACCAACTTTTGGCGCTCCAGCCTGCCGATGTCTCCCAATTCGTCGTGGCGAAAGCGCAGGAATCCCTCCAGGGATTCGCCTTTGAGCAGCTGCTTGCCTGGGTAGAGATCGATATAAAGGCCCTGGGCATTGTCCACGTAGTACATGCGCTTGGGTACATCCACCTCCACGCCGCCGAGGGCATCGGCCAGCTGTCGCACCGCCTGCAGATTCAGGCTCAGATAGCGGTCTACCGGTGCCTGGAGCAGTTGGCCAATCTCCCGTTTCGCGGTGTCGATACCACCAGCTACGTAGAGGGAGTTGGCTTTTATTACCCCAAATTTCTCAGACTCAATAAAGGTGTCTCTGGGCACCTGCATCACCTCGGTGATGCCATTTTTCACCTGTACCGTGAACATCACATCGGTGTTGTCAGCCACCTTGTCGGTGCCCAGCACCAACAGGCGCCGCTCGCCGATCAGCAGCGGGTTGACCAGCGTCGCCAGGGGGTGTGGACCATGGAGCAGCGCCGCCATCGCCCCCTCCGCCAGCCGGGGCAAGGGCCCGCTGAGGCCGTAACCCGCTGCCAAGCCCAGCAGGAAGGGCAGCAGCGAGGCCAGCAGCGGGCGAGAGCCTCGGGCTTTGGGTCGGGCCTGGCGCCCCGCCACCGCTGGGGCGTTGGGGCCTGCGCGGCCGCTGCGGTCGCGGGCTGCCCGTTCCTGGCGTTCAGCCCTGTCTGGGCCAGGGCGCTCCTGGCGCGGCTGGTTGCGGCGCTGGTTGCGTTCTGGGCGGGGGGGACGGGGCTGGGCCTGAGACATGGCGAGTCCTGATCGGCGCACCATAAGGAGCGGATCCGCTACGCACCAGGGGTCAGCCGGGTGTAACCCGGATTCGAGCCGCCGCTGCATCGGCCCTTTGCCTTGCCTGGGCCTCGCTATCGCCGCGGGCCAGGGCCACCCCCATGCGCCGCTGGGGACGGGCGTTTGGTTTGCCGAACAGCAGCACCTGGGTGTCGGGTTCCGCCAGGGCCTCGCCCACGCCCGTGTAGCCCACGCTGGCCAGGTTTTCCTGGGCCAGGATCACGCGGCTGGCCGCCGGCCCCAGGCTGGTGATCGCCGGGATCGGCAGCCCCAACACCGCCCGCAGGTGCAACTCAAATTCGCTGAGGTTTTGGCCCACCAGCGTCACCAGGCCGGTGTCGTGGGGCCGCGGCGAAAGTTCTGAAAACACCACCTCCTCCTGCCCGGCTGGGCCGCAGAGGAAGAACTCCACCCCAAACAGGCCGGCTCCCCCCAGGGCATCGGTGACCGCTTTGGCCATGGCCTGGGCCGCCGCCAGCTGCGGGGCCCCCAGGGCCGCCGGCTGCCAGCTGCACTGGTAGTCGCCCCGCTCCTGCAGGTGGCCAATCGGTGGGCAGAACAGGGTGGGGCCCTGCCAGGGCTTAACGGTGAGCAGGGTGATCTCCAGCTCAAAGCGCAGGAATTCCTCCACGATCACCCGGTTGCCAGCGCCGCGGGCCCCGGCCAGCGCCGCCTGCCAGGCGGCGTCGATGCCGGCGGCGTCCTGCACCAGGCTCTGGCCCTTGCCTGAGGAGCTCATCACCGGCTTGACCACCACCGGCCAGCCCAGGGGCTCGGCGGCGGCCGCCAGCTCTTCTGCGCTGTCGGCATAGGCGTAGCGGGCCGTGCGCAGGCCCAGCTCCTGGGCCGCCAGATTGCGGATGCGGTCGCGATTCATGGTTACCGCCGTGGCTCGTGCCGTGGGGATGACGCGCTGGCCTTCCGCCTCCAGTTCGGCCAGGGCATCCACCGCCAGGGCTTCGATTTCGGGGATCAGCAGATCGGGTTTATGGCGCCTGACCACCGCCTTGAGGGCATCGGCATCGGTCATGGCGATCACCTCGGCCACATCGGCCACCTGCATCGCCGGGGCGCCCGGGTAGCGATCCACGGCAATCACCCGGCAGCCCAGTCGCTGGGCGGCGATGGCCACCTCCTTGCCCAGTTCGCCGCTGCCCAGCAGCATCAGGGTTTGCGGTAGGGAGGGGCTGGCCATCGGCGCCTGGGCACATGCTGCGTCGATCCTGATGCAGGCCCTGCTAGAGAGACTGCCACTGCTTCTGGCAACGGCAATGGATCCGGTTTTGGCCTATAGCACCGCCGGCGATGCGGCCAACGGCCTGCTGTTTGGCTGGGACATCGCCACTTTCCAGCGCTGGGCCCTGATTTATTTGGGGATTTCCTCGCTGGCTTTTGTGCTGGTTTGGCTGGTGGGCTATCTGCGCCGTGCCGGTTGAGCCCCCCTTGGGGGTAAGCACCGCCTGGGTGCTATTAGTTGCTGGCGGCCTATAGCAGGCGATTAATTGCTGGCGGCTAATTGCTGGCGGCTAACTAGAAGGCGCCACGATGAATTGCCGATTAGGCTCACTAGGGCAAGGGGCAGGTCGGCCGCTCCAAGCTCTTGTCGCGGCGTGAGATTGATGAACTTTGCTATTTTAAAGCTGCCTTTGAACTGCCTTTGAACTGCCTTTGAACTGCCTTTGAACTGCCTTTGAACTGCCTTTGAACTGCCTTTGAACTGCCTTTTTAGTGCCTTTTTAGTGTCGCTCTCTGCCGCCGAACTGCCGCCATCGCCTCCGCCGCCGTCGCCACCGCCGCCTTCTCCGCCGCCCTTCCCACCGCCGCCATCTCCGCCTCCGCCCTCTCCGCCACCGTCGCCTCCGCCGAAACCACCCCCACCATCGCCACCACCGCCGTCGCCTCCACCAAGACCGCCGCCCGTCCCACCACCTCCATCTCCACCGCCACCATCGCCCCCTCCATCGCCACCACCTAGACCACCACCACCTTCGCCGCCACCGCCGTCGCCTCCGCCACCTTCGCCACCGCCG
>CANHSW010000281.1 GCA_947463165.1 Cyanobacteriota bacterium | reverse complement strand
TGCCCAGGCGAGAGCTGGCCAGCTGGTTACTGGGGGGAATGGTGGCCGTGGCGATGCTGCTGTTACCACCTGAGCCCTCATTTTCGGATCTGGCGGCCACCCGTGGCAGCGGCCAGATGCTCCAGGAAGAAATCAGTTTTGTACTGCCGGCTAGCCAGCGCAGCCTCACCGACTGGGTGAGGCTGCTGAGGGCGGCACCGGATCCCCAGCTCTACGCCGGAGATCCCGTACGCATCAGTGGCTTCGTGCTGGCGGTGCCGGGGGAGCCGCCCCAGTTGGCGAGGTTGTTGGTGCGCTGCTGCCTGGCGGATGCCACCCCGATCGGGCTGCCGGTGCGCTGGCCCCCGGGCAAACCGCTGCCAAAGACCAATCAATGGCTGGAGATTGAGGGGGTGATGGGTATAGACAGCAGCGACGGCCAGGCCCACAGCCTGGTGCTACCCCGCCGCATATCCCCTATACCTCGGCCCAAACGACCCTTCGAGGGCTGAAGCCCCGCGCCGCCAACCATGAAACCCCTGCCCCTGCTGATGGCTGCCGGCCTGGTGCTGGGCCTGGCGCAACAGCAACTGCTGATCCGGCGCCCCCCTCGCCTGGTGGCGATCGAGCCGGCCCTGGCCAGTTCCGGGCCCGGGGCGCTGGATCTGCGCTTCAGTCGGCCGATGGAGCTGGGCAGCGTTGGCGCCAGCAGCAGCCTCAGCCCAGCGCTGGCCCATGGCTGGCTTGGGGAGGGCAGCCAGTGGAGACTGCTGCTCAGCCCCGGCGCCAGGCTGGATCAGCCGATCGAATTGGAGCTGGGCGGCAGGGATCGGCACCAGCTGACCATGGCGCCGCAGCGCTGGCGATGGGATCCCCGACCAAGGATGGTGGCCGTGGTGGTGGTGCAGGGGGGAGAACAGCTGCAACTGCGCCATCAAGACGGCAGCTGGCAGGCAATAAGTGAGGTATGGCCGTCGATACCCCACTTGCAGGTGTTGGGGGATGGTTCCGGCCTGGTGATGGCCACAGCCGATGGCAAGGGAAGACTGCAGGTATGGCGGCTGGCAATTCAGCAAAGCAATCTGGCGCCAGCAAACCTGGGCCTCAAGGCACCGCAGGTGGGGGCGGCCCAACGCCTATCACAGAGCCCCCTGTTATTTGCCCACATGAGTAGTAACCGGCAGGGAGAATTGTTGCTGCAAAGCGCCACTGAATTGAGCGGCCAAGCCCAAACGCAGATCTGGGCTGCCAGCGGTGGGCGCCAGGAGCTGCAGGTGGAGAGCAGTGGCGCCATTCAGCTGGTGCCCCAGGGTGGCGCCATGGTGGTGCCCCATCCGGAGGGCCTGATCCTGATGCGCTTGCCAGGCCAGCCCCAGCGGCGTCAGATGCTGCCGGGCAGCCGCGATCTGAGCTCCTTTTGCGCCAGTGGTGGCCGGGCCCTGTTGGTGCGTCACCGCCCCGACTACAGCCGCTCCCTGGAGCTGGTGGAGCCGGGTGAGGCACCGCGCATCCTCTGGCAGGGCCGGCAGGCGGTGCTTGGCAGTGCCTGCGCCCGCGGTGGCGAGAGGATTTGGCTACTGCTGATGGATGGCATGGGCCAACCACGGCTACAACTGCTGGCCCTCAACCGTTCGGGTAAAATCATGCAGCGAAAGCAATTAAATGGTTGGCAGCTGGAACCGGGCACAAAAATGGAATTTGATGCCAGCCGCAATCAACTACTGCTGGCACTAAAGCCAATTACTGTTAGGCGAAGAGAGATAAAGCCAATTGGTAATGCGAGAAGGGAGATAAAGGCAATCTCTGTTGAGCCGATAACTTCTGAGGGGCGCCAGGAGGCCAGGTCCGCCCTGATCGATGCCAACAGCTTGACGCTGCGGGTACTGGATAAACCCATTCGCCAGGTCCAATGGCTGCCGGCGCATTAGCCCTGACAGGCCCATAGACGGGCCAGAAGCTGCGCCTAGCGATCGGATCCCGTGCCCATGGGTCGGGCTGAGGCCAGGCATTGGCATAATTTAGTACAATAAAATCGGTGAGATTTTGGATTTTTAAGTACATTAGCTGCCATTTGCGCTCGAATAGTTAAATAATCGGCGTACCCTAATATTCGTTTGCACTCCAATAACAAACAATCGGCACCCGGCCTATGCTGCACCCTCGCACCTTGAGGTGAAACGCCATGGCCGGCCGCGCCAGGTCCACCGGTCCAGAAGAGGAGCTGATCCAAAAACTGCGCCGCATTGAAGCCCTGCACTCTCGTGCTGGCAGCGACGGCGAACGGCTGGCGGCCGAGCGGGCCCGCGAACGCATCCAGGCCAGGCTCCAGCAGCTCGCAGCTGAGGAGCCGCCGGTGGAATATCGCTTCACCCTGGCGGATCAATGGTCTCGGCATTTGTTTGTGGCCCTGCTGCGTCGCTACAACATTTCGCCATACCGCTACCGCGGCCAGCGGCGCACCACCGTGATGGCCCGCCTCAGCCGCAGCTTCGTGAATGACACCCTCTGGCCCGAATACCAGGAACTGCAAAAAACGCTTTCCGCCTACTTCGACGCCCTCACCGATCGGGTGATTGAACAGGCCCTGGAGGTGAAGGCCGGCGATGCAGAAGAGCGACCCGAACGCCAGGCCTTGCCACCGGTAGATCACCAATAGGGCGATAGCCATGGGCCAGGGCTACCCCATTCGCGTTGGAGCTGTTAAGGCCTCCATGGGGATTCACCCAGCACTTCCCAGAAGCTGTATTTATTGCGGTGAGTTAGCCCCAGATGAGCGCGGTAGCTGTCGTGGGGCTCGTGGCCGGCCCAATCGTTGATCTTGGCCGCCAAGACGCTACAGGTGGCCAGGTGGCGTGCGGCGTGCTTGTAGCGACTGGAGCGGGTCAAATCCAGGCTGAAATCCACCATCGCTCGCAGGCAGAGCGTGGCCGCTAACGGCTGCTGGGCCGCTAGGGCTTCTCCCACGGCACTCAGCAGTTCATAACTGTTGCCATCGAGTTCAAGGTGGCGGGCCAGGATCAGTCGGGCAGCCCGGCGCTGGTCGGGCCACTGATGTAGAAACTGCAGCGCATCATCGAAGCTAGGGTAAGCAAAAACCAGATCGAAAGCTCGCTCTTCTGCTTCCACATCCTCGAAAGCTGGCAGCGCTTTGAGGTAGTCGCGCAGGTGCCGAATTGAAAGCAATCGCTCCACACAACTCCAGCGCAGGGCCTGGGCTTCGCTGGGGCGCGCCAGGGCTTCCAGGGCGGCGATGCAGGCATCGAGCCAATCCAGATAACTAGCCGGACGCCTCTGTAGATAGGGCTCGGCAGCCTCCAGCAGCAGCAGGGCATCGGCGGCGCGGCCGGCGGCGTTGAGTCGCCCCGCCACCCGAGCAGCAATCCCCGGCAGCTTCAGGGCGACTAGATGATGGTTGCGAAATTCAGCAAGGTAGCCCTCCGCATCGCCCAGGGCATCGGCGATGGCCAACATGGCGAGGCGCACCGCCTGGCGATGCCCGCTGACTTCTGGATCGCTATCGTCGTCGAAATCCGGCTCCAACTCGGCATCTAGGGCCTCATCATCAATCGGTTCGCTGGTA
>CANHSW010000280.1 GCA_947463165.1 Cyanobacteriota bacterium | reverse complement strand
CTTGCCACAGTCCGTAGCAAGGAGAACAGGGGCGCGCCGCTCCGGTTGGCGTAGCGGTGGGCGTCCTCACCCAGTTGCACGTCGCACACCCAGTGCCATTCATTTTCGATACTCCAGCGCTGCCGGATCAGCCGCAGAAAAGCTTTTGGGGTGTGCGCAGGATTGTGAGGAATTAGAGGACGTGCGTTACCCGCTGGCCTTGACGGATCACGGTGTGAGTAATCAGCTCCACGATCCAGCTGCTTCCTGGCCAGCTAGCCTTGATGTGTTCAGGGGTTTCCTTGGCCCTCAGCTGTCAGGTGGTCGTGCGGCCATGTTGTTTCTCGAAAGCGCTTGCTGTGAACTGGATCTTGCGCCTCCCACGAAACCGGAGGCTGGTCTGGCGATGCAGGGTCAGCTGGTTGCCCTTGATGCTCAGAAGGACGTCGTCCCCCTGCTCCAGGCACCATCGTAATAGCCTGGGTGGTGTGCAGAGCATCTGCCTGGATCAGCATGCCTTCCAGATCCAGCGTGCTCAGTAGCTTCTTGAGAGTGCCCGGTGTCAACTACTTAGGCGGGTTTCCCCCGGTCCGTCCCAATGCCCCCTGCTATGGCATGGGGAGGCGTCATCGTTCATCAACGTCTGCCAGGTTGCTGGTGTGCTGGCTGGTGTTTTTCAGAAAGCTCAACATAGAAAATACAAACCCCACTCGCTAGCGGCCAAACCCTGTTTGACCGCTAGCGAGTGGGGTTCGTTGATAAGTCAGGCTGGGTCTAGCTCCGAGCGAATTTCACTACTAAGCCACAAGCACTTAGTCAGCCGTAATCAAGCCAGCCACCCAATCACCCAGCCCCAATTCATACCCCAATCATCCTCGCCCCGCCCACATCCCAATAAGTCCCGCCCGCGCCCCCATTGACGCGCCCCAGTCAAGGCATCACACTAGTAGCCAGTAACTCCTTAAGATCATCCCCCTCAATCACCTCCTTATCAAGAATCTTCTCGGAAATAGAGTCTAGTAATGGGCGATTGTGGTGCAGGATCGCTAGCGCCCGTTCGTGAGCCCTGTCCACCAGGCCTCTTACCTCGCGGTCGATCGCCTGGGCGGTGGCATCGCTCACCGACCGCCGGGGGTTGTTGTTGCCCCCGAGGAAGCGGCTGCCGCCCTGCTTGTCGTAGGCCAGGGGACCGAGGGTTTCGCTCATGCCGTAGGTGCCCACCATCTGTTCGGCGATGTCGGTGGCGCGCTGCAGATCGTTGGCGGCGCCGGTGGTTACTTCACCAAACACAATTTCTTCGGCGCTGCGGCCCCCCAGCAGGGTGGCGATTTGGCCCTCCAGATCTTCCTTGGAATTGAGGAAGCGCTCTTCTGTGGGCAATTGCAGGGTGTAGCCCAGGGCGCTCATGCCGCGGGGAACGATCGATATTTTGGCCACCTTGCTGCCGCCGGGCATCAAGTGGCCCACGATGGCGTGACCCACCTCGTGATAGGCAACCACCTTCTTTTCGTCTGGTTGCAGCACCCGGCTCTTCTTCTCCAGACCAGCCACCACCCGCTCGATCGCCTCATTCAGGTCGGCCTGCTCCACGGCGGTGCGGTATTGACGGGCCGCCAATAATGCCGCCTCATTAACCAAATTGGCCAGATCTGCGCCGGCAAAACCACTGGTGGCCTGGGCGATGCGATCGAGGTCTACCCCAGGGGAAAGTTTTACCTTTTTGCCATAGATATCGAGAATCGTGCGGCGACCCGATAGGTCTGGCCGATCCACCAGCACCTGGCGATCGAAGCGACCCGGCCGCAGTAGGGCGGCATCAAGGGTTTCCGGCTGGTTGGTGGCCGCCAGCACGATCACCGGCTTGTCCTTGGAGGCAAAGCCATCCATCTCGGTGAGCAGCTGGTTGAGCGTTTGTTCGCGCTCGTCGTTGCCGCCAACAACGCCCATCGAACCACCACGGCTCTTGCCGATGGCATCTAGCTCATCGATGAAAATAATGCAGGGCGCCTTCTGTTTGGCCTGTTCAAACAGGTCGCGCACCCGAGCCGCACCGGCCCCCACGAACAGCTCCACAAATTCGGAGCCAGAAATAATGAAAAAGGGCACGCTCGCTTCGCCAGCCACCGCCTTGGAAAGCAGCGTCTTGCCGGTGCCCGGGGGGCCCACCAACAAAACTCCCTTGGGGATGCGGGCGCCGATGGCGGCATAGCGCTCGGGGGTTTTTAGAAAATCAACGATCTCGGTGAGTTCGGCTTTAGCCTCATCCACGCCGGCCACATCGGCGAAGGTAACGCGGGATTCTTCATCGGGCACATATACCTTCGCTTTGCTCTTGGTGAAGCTCAAGGCCCCCTGGGCACCGCCCATGGAGCGTCGCGCGAAGAACTGCAACACCAGGATAAAAATCAGTGGCGGCACCACCCAGCTCAGGGCCGTACTAATAAAGCTGGGCCGCTTTGGTGGTGCGGCGGCAAACTCCACGCCATGATCCTCCAGGCGCTGCGGTAACTCCATGTCGAAGATTGGCGTGGTAGCCAATACGGTGGGAGCTCCTTCCGCCGGCGCCTCATTCAGCTCATAGCGAATTTGATCTGAAGTAATAAATGCCCGCCGCACATTGTTGTCATTCACCTGGTCGATGAACAGCGAATAGGGCACCCGCGGCACCTGGTTGGCTGGATTCGGCAGGAAGTTGCTGAACAGCAGCAACACCCCTACGCCGATCAAAATTAAGTTGATCAGGCCGGCGCGCCGGTTGGGTTTGTTCTCGTCCTGGCGTATGGGCATGGCGAGCGGGCCACGGATTGGACCCAAACTAAGGGGGTGCTCCCTGCTGCCGATCCGGCGGAGAACCGAACGTATCAAGCATGTGCGGCAGCTTTTCACTCACCAGCAGCCTTGAGCGGCTCCAACCCCGGCTGCGGGGCAGCCTGCCCCCGGGCCTCTCCAGCCATTACAGCGGCCGTGATCAGGTGCTGCCGGGGCAGCCGGTGTTGCTCTGCCGCCAGGATCAGGGCCGCCTGGAGACCGCCCTGGCCCTCTGGGGCCTGCTGCCGGCCTGGGCCCGCGATCCCAGCGCCGCCCGCCGCTCGATGCTTGCCCGCCGCTCGATCCTGGCCCGCAGCGAAACCGTGGCGGAAAAGGCCAGTTTTCGCGGCCCCTGGCGCCATCACCGCGCCCTGGTGCCGGCCGATGCCTTTTTCGAGAAGGGGCGCCGCTTTGGCCGCCGCGATGGCCAACCCTTCTGGCTCGGCGGTCTGTGGGAGCGCTGGCTGGGGGCGGACGGCAGCGAATTTGACAGCTGCTGCCTGCTCACCACCGCCGCCAACGCCCTGGTGGCCCCAGTGCATCCCCGCATGCCGGTGGTAATCGCCGACCACCAGGCAGAAGCCTGGCTACTGGCTCAAGATGGTCCGGCCCTGAGGGCGCTGCAGCCGCTGCTGGCCCCCTGGGATCCGGCCGCCTGGCAGCTGATCCCAGCGGCTGGCGCTCACGCATCTCGCCAACTGAGTCTTTTGTAGTGCTCTATTGGCTGTAACGCTCCTTTAGCTGTAACGCTCTTTTGGCTAAAATATTATTGGTCACCT
>CANHSW010000279.1 GCA_947463165.1 Cyanobacteriota bacterium | reverse complement strand
GCAATTTTCCCGATCCAATAAATGCGGCAATTCGCCAGTGAAGCTCTGAAAAACCCTAACGACGGCCAATTGAGCCTTGATGCTCCCAAGGTTTCCTGGTGGCAAGATCGCCGAAATGGCGGCTTTCCAGAGTCTCCCTAGGGGCTATCGCGAGGAAAACTTACCACTACTGCTACTGCTACTGCTACTGCTACTGCTACTAATTATTACTCATTGCAACTTGCCGCCGCTGAACTTGCCGCAGCTGAATCGAGAAAAGCCCCTGTTGGTGGCTTTGAGCCCTATGGGGGCTACAGCCCATGTAAATTCATCGTTCATGTCCCTGCGAACAAAGGGCGCCCCCAGGCTCCACCAGCCCATCTCCCGTGCCGGAACTGCCCGAAGTTGAAACCGTCAGGCGCGGCCTGGAACAGCGCACCCAACAGTTCTTGATTGAGCGGGTGGAAGTGCTGCGCGATCGGGCCATCGCCAGTCCAGAGCAGCCAGCCGCCTTTATCACCGCACTGCAAAATTGCCGGCCAGAAAGTTGGCGGCGGCGCGGCAAATACTTGATCGCCAGCCTCAAAACGGAAACCGGCGCCGCTGGCGGCCACTGGGGGGTACACCTGCGCATGACCGGCCAGTTTCTCTGGCTGGAACAGCCCCGCGAGGCCTGCGGCCATACGCGGGTGAGACTGTGGAATCGCCAGGGGGTGGAGCTGCGCTTCGTGGACGTGCGTAGCTTCGGCACCATGTGGTGGGTGCCGCCAGAAGTGGAGTTGACATCGGTGATCACCGGGCTGAAACATCTCGGACCAGAACCGTTCAGCGAAGAGTTCAACGCCGCCCATCTCCACCAGAAGCTCAAGGGTTCAACGCGGGCGATCAAAAGCGCCCTGTTAGATCAATCGCTGGTGGCTGGCGTTGGCAATATCTATGCGGATGAATCCCTTTTTGCCGCCGGTATCCGCCCCGACACCCCCAGCGGCCAGCTGCGGCCAACCCAGCTAGAGCGGTTGGCCAAGGCCCTGGTGGAGGTGCTTGAGGCCAGCATTGGCGCCGGCGGCACCACCTTCAGCGATTTCCGCGACCTCACTGGCACCAACGGCAACTATGGCGGTCAGGCCTGGGTCTATCGCCGCAGCGGTGCCCCCTGCCGAGTTTGTGGCACTCCAATCCAGCGCGAGAAGCTATCGGGGCGCAGCAGCCATTGGTGCCCTAGCTGCCAAACCTAATCAGGCCAAAGCCAGCATTGATTCCCATGCAACACCTCCTAGCCCAACAGCTCACGGCCGCCATGGCCGCCATCCATCAGCGGGGCTGGTGCGAAGGCACCGGCGGCAATTTCAGCTGTGTGCTGCAACGCCAACCACTGCAGCTATTGATGGCACCGAGCGGCGTGGCCAAGGGTTCGGTGGCAGCGGAAAAATTGATCGTGGTGGATGCAGCGGGCCAGGTGCAAAGGGGCCAGGGCAAGGCCAGCGCCGAGACGCTGCTGCATCTGGCCATCGTCGAACAGACCGGTGCCGGTGCCGTCCTGCACACCCACTCCCAAGCGGCCACGCTGCTGTCCCAACGCCTGGGCCAACGCCAGCCCGCCGAACTGCTGCTCAGCGATCTGGAGATGCTCAAGGGGCTGGCGGGGATTAGCACCCATGCCACCACAGTGGCCCTGCCGGTATTACCAAATGATCAAGATCTGGCACGGCTCAGTGCCGCAGCCCGGCCGCTGCTCAGCCAAGCGCCCCAAGGGCTGTTAATCGCAGGGCATGGCCTTTACGCCTGGGGCCAGGATCTCAGCAGTGCCCAGAGACATCTGGAAATCCTCGAATTCCTGCTGGAACAGCGCTGGCGACAGTTGCTGTTGGCTCCCCAGGAACTCACACCCACCGAGATATCTGGCGTCACCCATCTGCTGCTCGACATAGAAGGCACCACCTGCCCAGTAAGCTACGTAAGCAACACTCTATTCCCCTACGCGAGCAATTCAGTAGATCAGTATTTACAAAGTAATGGTCAAGATACAGAAGTAAAAGCCCTGATCGAAGCGATAGGCCATAGCTGGCAGGCCGACGAGGATGCCAGCGCCGCGGGTCTAGCCTTCAATCCCAATGCAGAAATCACAACCTACATAAAATGGCTAATTAAAAACGATCGCAAACTCACACCCCTGAAGCAATTACAGGGCTTAATTTGGAAGCAAGGATATGCAGCAGGCCAACTACAAGCCCACCTGTTTGAGGACGTGCCCGCAGCACTACAGCGCTGGTGGCTGCAAGGCCTCACATTAGCGGTTTACTCATCCGGGTCCATTGGGGCACAACAGCTACTATATGGCCATAGCAACGCCGGCGACATAAAACATTTTTTCAGCCATTGGTTTGACACCAATATAGGCGGCAAGCAGCAGGCACAGAGCTATAGCAAAATTGCTGAGAAGATGAACGTAGCACCAGGCTCGGTGCTATTTATCAGTGATGTTAAGGCTGAGCTGGAGGCGGCGGCGGCGGCAGGGATGCAGGTGCTGTTTAGTTACCGATCAGACAACCCGCAGCACGATGCCGGGGGATTTGCGAAAATTGACCGGTACAGCCTGCTACAGATCAGCTCTTGAACCACTCTGCCAGCGATCAAGAGATTCTTGCCCTCAATCAAGCCATGCTGGAAAGCGTGGCACGCGGGGACTGGAACAGCTATGCGAGCTACTGCGATCCATCACTGAGCTGCTTCGAAACCGAAACCAACGGCATCCTGGCGGAGGGATTGGCCTTTCATCGTTTTTATTTCTCCGACGAAGACAGCGAGTCCAGTGTAAACACCAATGGAAAAAACTGCTCTGTAAACGTGAGCATGGCCAGGCCCCATCTGCGCTGGCTGAGCGATGCTGCCGTGGTTCTGAGCTATACAAGACTTACCCAACGCCGGCTGGGCGATGAAGCAATTACTAGCAGTTGCTGCGAAACCCGCATCTGGCAAAAACTAGAGGGGGCCTGGAAGCAAGTTCACGTACATCGCTCCTAACGAACAATTGGGCTCTGCCCAGCCCCGTAGACAGGGCCTAGGAAGATAAAAAAGCCCGACACAATCAAAAGCCCAGCACAAAACAGAATCCTGTTTCATGCTGGGCTTATTGATTTGGATGAAGATTTTACCTGGCATCGACCTATTTTCTCAGGGGGCTACCCCCCAAATATCGTCGGCGCAACAGCGTTTCACAACCGAGTTCGAGATGGATCGGAGTGGTTCCACTGTGCCATGGACACCAGGATAGAACTACTTACCTTGACCGTTGCCATGGCCTCAACCATGAACCAGCTCAAAGACAAGCAGCTCTGCTTCTTCATCCTCAGGTGAACCCTGAGAACTGCATAGGTTAAATAGAATTGGCCTCTCAAGCAGAGATCTCTTGAACAGAGATCTCTTAAGCGCAGCGTCTTTAAATACAATGCTTATCAAGGCAATGAACTTTAAAACACTTCGATCAAGAGATGCGGCGTCTTCGCAAGTCTCTGGCCCTAAGGGCTGGAGGCTCTTGTCGATGCTTCGCGGCAGCTTTACAGCTGCTTTGATTGCTATTCTTTGGAAATCAGCTC
>CANHSW010000278.1 GCA_947463165.1 Cyanobacteriota bacterium | reverse complement strand
TTAGCTCGCCATGCTCCTTGAGAGCAACGCCCAGGTTGTTGTGAGCATCTGGGTAGTTGGGATTGAGTTCCAGTGCTTTCTTGTAGGAGGCGATGGCAGCGGTTAGCTCGCCATGCTCCTTGAGAGCAACGCCCAGGTTGTTGTGAGCATCTGGGTAGTTGGGATTGAGTTCCAGTGCTTTCTTGTAGGAGGCGATGGCAGCGGTTAGCTCGCCCTGCTCCTTGAGAGCATTGCCCAGGTTGTTGTGGGCTTCCGGGTAGTTGGGCTTGAGTTGGAGGGCGGTGTTGTAGGAGGCAATGGCAGCTGTTAGGTCGCCCTGCCCCTTGAGCGCAACGCCCAGGTTGTTGTGAGCATCTGGGTAGTTAGGGTTGAGCTGTATGGTTTTCTTCAGAAGTTCTATGAACTGATCAACCTTGCCTTGCATGCCACAGATTGCCGCCAGGTTGCCATAGACAATGTGATTGTTTGTTCCTGCTGCGATCAGCTCTCTGTAGAGCGCCTCTGCCTCTTGAAGTTTCCCTTGATTGATCAGTGCGAGAGCCAGTTGCTCCTTGGCGGCGTGATCCGCGGCACCCTTGTAAGCCTGCCGCTTTGGCGCTGGTGTGGCGGCTGAGAACCCACTGCCATTCCGCTTGGGCTTGCCCACGCCAAACCACCTGCTTTGTCCCAATCTAAGAAGGCACCATCCCCCAGCCACTGCCATAGCCATCCAGCAGTTCCCCGCCCTCCCCCAATCCTTCTTCTCCCGCCCCGCCCAGGCCGTTGCCCCTGGGCTGATTGGCTGCCTGCTGGTGAAACGCCAAGCCAATGGCGAGTTGTTGTGGGGCGTGATTGTGGAAACGGAGGCCTATTGCCAATCGGAGCCCGCCTGCCACGGCCATCGCCGCCGCAGCCCCAGCAACGAAACGCTGTTTGGCGAGCCTGGGCGATTTTATGTGTATGTGAGCTATGGCATTCACCACTGCGTAAACGTGGTTACTGGGCGGGCGGATTGGGCTAATGGTGTGCTGCTGCGGGCGCTGGCCCTGGCTGATGCGCCGCCGCGGCTGGCGGCTGGACCGGGCCTGCTGGCCCGCCGCTTTGGCATTGATCGCGGCGATGATGGCCTGCCGGTGAGTCAGGAATCTGGCCTGTGGATCGCCAGGTTCGCGGGTAGCCAACCCCTGCCTGTCTCCGCTTTGAGCCGTGGCGGGCGCATCGGCATCAGCCGCGGCGGCCAGCTGGCCTGGCGTTGGGGCTTGGCGGGATCGCCCAGCCTCAGCCGCCCGTTTTGAGTTGGCTGGTCGGTCTTTGAGCTGATCGGTTTTGGCTTTGGAGCGCTGACAGCTGGGGATGCCTCCAGGCGAGCCCCTAGGTTGGCTGGCAAGCTGCGGGCAGGGGTTTGAGCGGCTGGCATCACCGCCACGTGATCGATCTTGCGGCCTTTTCGCGGCAGGATTTCGCCACCGTGCTGGAACTGGCCCAGCGGTTTCGCTGCCTGCCGGTGGCGGGGGCGCGCAAATTGCCGGCCCTGCAGGGCCGCCTGGTGACCAGTCTGTTTTTTGAGCCCAGCACCCGCACCCGCAGCTCTTTTGAAATTGCCGCCAAGCGACTTTCGGCGGATGTGCAGAGTTTTTCGCCGGCCTCCAGCTCCCTGAGCAAGGGCGAGAGCCTGCTGGATACGGCCCGCACCTACCTGGCGATGGGGGCGAACCTGCTGGTGGTGCGCCATCGCTGCGCCGGGGTACCCCAGCAGTTGGCGGCGGAGCTGGATCGAGACGGCGAGCGGGTGGCGGTGCTCAATGCCGGCGATGGCCTGCATAGCCATCCCAGCCAGGGCCTGTTGGATCTGTTCACCCTGGCGCGCTATTTCGCGCCCGAGGCCCCCAGCCCCGCCGCCCTGGCCGGTCGGCGCATTGCCATCGTGGGCGATGTGCTGCATTCCCGGGTGGCTCGATCCAACCTCTGGGCCCTAACCGCCTGTGGGGCTGATGTGGTGCTCTGCGGTCCCCCCACGCTGCTGCCCGAGGCCTTCGCCGCCTTTGTGGACGGGCCGCCGCCGGGCCAGGCCGTGGATCCGGTGCCCCAGCGGGGACGGATTGCGATTGAGCGCCAGCTGGATCGGGCCCTGGAGGGGGTGGATGCGGTGATGACCCTGCGGCTGCAGAAGGAGCGGATGCAGCAGCAGATGATCACCAGCCTCGATGCCTATCACCGCCAATACGGCCTCAGCCACCGGCGTTTGGCCCACTGCGGCAAACACGTGCCGGTGCTGCATCCGGGGCCGGTGAATCGGGGGGTGGAACTGGCGGGGGAACTGCTTGACGATCCGGCCATCTCCCTGGTGGACGAGCAGGTAACCAATGGCATTCCAGTGCGCATGGCGCTGCTGTACCTGCTGGCCGCCGGCGAAGCCAGCTGAGGCTCACACCAATTTGAAGCCATCGCCCAGCAGGCCGTAGAGCAGGCCGATGCGGGCCATGTCCAGCAGTTGCAGGCCGAGGCGATCGCCCGGTTGGCGTTGCAGGGGGCCCCGGGCCCGGATCGCCAGCTCCATCAGCGCCACACTGAGGCCGGCGGAGAGGGGATCAAGTTTGGCCAGGGCGCCGGTGATCGAGCCCAGGGCACCGCCGATGCTGAAGCTGGCCAGCAGCACGATCGTGAGCAGGGAGAGCCGCCGCCAGGGGTTGGCAGCCCAGCGCTCCAGGTTGCTGGCCGCCCCAATCACCTGACGTTGGAAGCGGGTTTGCGGCACGACGTGAAAAGGGTTGGCAGGACGTAATAGATGGCTGGTGGTACCCATCACCCGGCCTGGCCCTGCCGCACCTGGTCTACACCATCTCTGGTGTCATGCAAGCCCTTTAGCCCCCATCCATAGGGGATTTAAATCAAAGGGCGAATTAAATCAAAATTTCGTTTCAGTCTCCAAACTGCCCTTGGCCGCTTGGCTTAGGCCACTTGCCTGACCTTCACTTGCTGGAATTGATGGTTCAGGGGTGGCCTGTCTGCGCTAGTTAGGCCTCTGGATCTTTCTTCCGGGAGGTCTTGCCCTCCAGCAACTCCAGCAGTGCCTCCATCTGGGCCATGACGCCCCGCACTTCGCCGGCTTCCGGCAGCAGGCCGTCATCCATAACGCCTTGGTGCATTTCTCGCAGTTCTTGGCGGATGTAGCGCAGGTGGCTGACCACCTGTTCGCGCTTCGACTGCGACATCAGTTGTAAACAAAACCTTACCCCCCCTTTTACCGCATCACCGCCCGGGGGATGTCAGCAGTTGCTCACTTTTCCCCGAACTTGGCCTTCGACTGCTGGTAAAAGGCTGTATCCACGCTCGACAGCCCGGCTTCCTCGGCCAATTTCTCGATCCGCTTGCGCACGATCGGCCGCACAAAAAAAGGCACTTCCTTGAGTTGCTGCTCTGCTTCTGGTTGCCAGTCCATGCACACCGGTAAAGCCCTGGGCCGAGATTACTTAGGCGGCTGGGCGGCGCAGGGGGTATGCCAGGGTGATGGTGAAGCGTTGAGTGCTTGAAGGCCAAGCTCACTGAGCCCCCGCCCAGGTCAAGGCAAAGTTGGAGGCCCGGGTTTGGTGTCG
>CANHSW010000277.1 GCA_947463165.1 Cyanobacteriota bacterium | reverse complement strand
CTGGGGGGGGAGGCGGCGAGGGGAACGGCTGCTGAGGGTAGGGAGACCGCCCGCTCCTGGTTGGCGGCGTAGCTGCCGTCGCCGCTGGTGAGGATCAGGTCTTCTCCGGCGGCGGCTGTCACCATGAATTCCTGGCTGGCCGAACCGCCGATGGCGCCGCTATCGGCCTCCACGGCTACGGCCCGCAGACCGCAGCGGGCAAATATACGCCGATAAACCTGATCCATCGAGGCATAGGTAGCCCTGAGACACTCTTCGCTTGAGTGGAAGGAATAGCCATCCTTCATGATGAATTCCCGCCCCCGCATCAAGCCAAAACGAGGCCTGATTTCATCGCGAAACTTAGTTTGTATTTGATATAGATTTACCGGCAGCTGGCGATAACTGCGCAGCAGGTCGGCGGCCAGGGCGGTGATCACCTCCTCATGGGTGGGGCCCAGGCCAAGTTCGCGGCCCTGGCGATCCACCAGGTGGAACATGATCCCTTCGCCGGCCGTGTAGCCAGCCCAGCGGCCACTGCTCTGCCACAGCTCGGCGGGTTGCAGCTGGGGCAACAGGGTTTCCAGGGCACCGGTGGCATTAAGTTCCTGGCGCACAATTGCAGAAATCTTCTGCAAAACCCGCCACAGCAGGGGCAGATAAGCGTAGATACCGGAACTGATGCGACGGATGTAACCAGCGCGCAGCAGCAGGCGATGGGAGACAATCTCGGCCTCAGCCGGGTCGTCCCGCAGCGTCACCAGCATCAGGCGGGAAACGCGCATGGTGAGTAGTTAGCCAGGATTGCGGAAGCTATCACCGCAGCAGCTTTGGCCGCGCCGCTCTCAGCGCGGCAGCTCCAAGCGCGGTAGCGCGGCAGCTAACAGCAAGGCGATTGCCAGGGCAGCAGCTTCCACAGCAGTGGCTTGCAGCTAAGCGACCATCAGCTCAGGAACCATCAGCTGAACAGCCACCAGCTAAACAGCCACCAGCTCAACAGCCATCAGCTCAGCAGCCATCAGCTCAGCGATTGCCAAAGCTGTGGCCGCCAAAGCATTCGCCTTCAAAGACGTGGCTGTCGTAACAGCGGCTGTCATAACAGAGGCTGTCAACGCCTTAGCTGTCAAAGCTATCGCCGCACAAGCGGTGGCAAGCAGCGGAAACCTCTGCTAACGTCCTGTCCCAGCAGTCCAATTTGCGTCTCATGTTACCCAGCCCAAGCTTCGACGGCCAGATAGGGGCTGGGCCATCGGCAGGCAGCGGCGGAATTGGCGCAGATGAGCTGGAGCTGATCAGCAACGATCATGGCGATTATTTAGTCAGCGTTGAGGACGTCCAAAAAGCAATCAACCGCTCCCGGGCAACTGTTTACCGCTATACCAACACCGACCCTCGCGTCCTCAATCCCCCCTTCGACGCCCGCAAGCTAAATCCAGAATATCGCAGTGATCAAAAAGATCCGCTGCTGTTTCACCCCAACGAAGTGGCCAGATTTGCCAGGGATGTGTTGAGGATCAAGGAGGTGACGATCGAGGTGCTCAACTCCCCATCCTCCGCCAACCAGCACCTGCTCAGCTTGATCCTGGAGGAATTGCAAGCGATTCGTCGCCGCCTCGACGCCCTAGACCATGGCCCCACCGACCTGGGCGCTCGCCGCGATCAACTAGACCAATCAAGACCAGCGGCCTGATCGGCAGGCCTTCCACTTCGAGGGCAGCACCACTATGGATCTACGCAACTTGCCGGCATCCCCGGGCCCAGGGCTGGTGAACTTAGTGGTGGAAATACCGGCCGGCTGTCGCAACAAGTATGTATACAACCCTGAAGCGGGCTTGATGGCCCTAGACAGAGTGCTGCATTCCTCCGTGCGCTATCCTTTTGATTACGGATTTGTACCTAATACCCTAGCAGAAGACGGCTCGCCATTGGATGCAATGGTGATCATGGATGAGCCCACCTTTGCCGGCTGTTTAATCCGCTCGCGGCCCATTGGCATCCTCGACATGGTGGACAGCGGTGTCCATGATGGCAAATTACTCTGCGTACCGGAGGCTGGATTAAGCCCTGGACGAATAAGATCTATCCGCCAAATTGCCCCCAACCAATTGGAGGAGGTGGCTGAGTTCTTCCGCACTTACCAGAGCATGGAAGGCCGGCCCACCCGCATTCTCGGTTGGCTCGACGCCAGCGCCGTGGCCGAACTGCTCGACCACTGCATCCAGGCCCACCTGAACGCCAGCGACGCCTGAACCAGCCAGCTGTCACAGGAAGCAGCCCGCAGGGCTGGGCTCAGGCGCGACGCTGCAGCAAAAATCCCTCGTAGTTGAGGGCCTGGAAAATGCGGGCCGGATCACCGAAACCGGCTGCCTCCACCAGGGCCGTCAAGCGGGCCTCGCCGATCGGATACAGCCCCTGGGTAAAGGGGGCCAGTTCTGCCTCCGAGGCCTCCAGGCCACTGGCCCGCTGGAAGCCCAGCCAGGCCGCCTCCACCTGGCCCAGCAGCGGGGAGCGCTCCGGGGCCATCAAATCCACCAGCACCAGCTGTCCGCCGGGCCGCAAACTGCGGGCCAGGGCGGTTAAAAAAGCCAGCTTGGTGCCGTCATCCGGCAGAGACTGAAGCACCAACACCGAGAGGGCGCCGGCAAACCGGTCGCTAACCCCCATCGCTTCCACCGTGGTCTGCTGCCAGCCAATACCCTCGCCGCCCAGCCGGGCCTTGGCCACATCGAGCATCTCGGCCGAAGGATCGATGGCACTGAGCTGCCAATCGGGGCGCTGGGAACGGGCCTCCACCAGTTCCGCGCCGGTGCCACAGCCGGCCACCAGCACCGCCGCCCCCGGCAGCGAGGCCAATGGGGAAGCCGAGAGCAGGGCCACAGCGAGGCGGGCCAGGCTGGCGTAGCCAGGTATCAGCCGCTGCACGATCAGGTCGTAACCCTGGGGAGCTGCCACCGCAAGCTTGCCGCTGTGGCGGCAGCTTAGGCAGCCTGGGCTGAACGCGCCGGTGGCGATTGCCATCACTGCATTGCGGCCCCGGCCGGTTCAGGATTGCGGCCCCGGCCGGTTCAGGCCCGCTGGGACCCGTGTGACGTAGGTTGGGCCGGATTATTCCCCCCTTGATAGGCCGTGCCCACCATCCGTTTTGAACAGGAAGGACAGCAGGTCGGGTGCATTGAGGGCGCCAATCTCCGCAAGGCTGCTCTCGATGCAGGAATCAACCCCTACAAGGGGCTGAACAACCTCAACAACTGCGGCGGCCTGGGCCAGTGCGGCACCTGTGTCGTGGAAGTGGTGGAGGGTATGAAAAACCTCTCCCCCCGCAGCGATGTCGAAGAGGTGTACCTGGCCGATCGCCCCGCCAACTACCGCCTCAGCTGCCGCACCAGCGTCAATGGCGACGTAACCGTGCGCACCCGCCCCGACAATGCCGTCGGCAAGGGCCCCAACAGCCTCGTGGGCGCCATCAAGGCCCTGGTGGGCCTCAAGTGATCTAGGGCCGCTCGGCCCTCAGCAAGATCCCAGCAAGATCACCGCCAGGCTGCTCGCCCGGGAAGCTGACCGCCCAAGAAATTGGCGGGCAGTCCAGGCATCCGGTTT
>CANHSW010000276.1 GCA_947463165.1 Cyanobacteriota bacterium | reverse complement strand
AGGCCCACCAAAGCCAGGTGGCATCATACTGTTCATCGACGATCACCACCCGTGAATCTGGATCTATGCCAATGCGGCGGGCCCAGTGCTGAAATTTCAAGGGAGAAATTAAGCGCTGCGAGACAGGATCGCGAAGATCAGACCGTTGCACAACCTGTGAATTGGGAATACGCTGAAGCCAATGCCGCCAGCGGGGCATCACTGCAATAATCTTGAGCGATGATTCTCCACTCTCGATCAGCTCGTGAAGATCTCCACAGCTGATTAAGCAGTCGCGCTCTGACAGGGCATTAGCCAATGGCGAAGCCTCATGATGTCAAGACCATTCTCCTCCATTGCAGATGTAGCCAATGTGGCTCGAACCACATCCATCCTCCCAGCTGCTCCTACGAGCTTGCCAAGGCAAATTCTGCAGAAGATTTGTTATTTGATCAGCATCCGCATCGATAGATTGTAGCTCAAACCTCACGGGGATGTTGCTGCAGCAACAGCCCATAGAGCTGGAAACAAGCATGCTGGCTCTAAGTTGAAAATCCATGGAAAATCAATGACGGCATCCCGGTCTGCACCAAACAATCTCGGCCCAACACTGTTAATTGTCCTTGGTGCCTGCATGACGCCACTAATCATCGGTATACCCATCATGTTGCTGGCCGTCTCTCGACTGCGCACAAGAGATGGCCATAGAACCTATGCTAATTTAATGCCTAAATTAGCCAACTGGAAACGCAGCTAAGTCAGTTGGGCATAAGCAAGCTCTAGGAAATCAAAGCCACTGCCAATAGGGCCACGATAATGAGAAGATCCTCTGCTGACATGGCCAAGGAAATCCCTGTTTTCCAGAGCCTCCTCACAATAAGCCGCGAGAAAGTGCCAGAAACCATAGAAAAACTAGCAGAGTGTCTGCCTTAAAATTGAAGCAAGCTGGCTATACTCACACAGAAAACCATCGTGGCCATGTGCGGAGTTAATACTAGTAAAAGTTATCTCAGATCGGATCCCAGCAGCGATTTCCTGCTGAAGCCGGGGCAGAAACAAGCGGTCTGAAGCAACCGAAACAACATGGGTCCTAGCAGTGATTTTGGCCAAAGCCTGCTGGTAGCCTCCGCGATTACGGCCAATATCGTGGTGGCTCATGGCCTTGGTGAGTGTGATATAACTGTTCGCATCCAATCGGCGGGCAACTACTTCACTATGTTGCTGGAGATAAGCTTCAGCCGCATAACGACCTTGGGTAATAGGATTATTATCTGCCTCAGGTAGACGCCTGAATACTTGATCAAGATGGCGTTCGCAGCCATAGGAAATCACGGCAATGGAACGTGCTAAGCTCAAGCCATGAAGCGGCGGAGAATCTAGATTTGCATAAAAATCTCCACCATGATAATTTTGGTCTAACTTAATAGCGCGTATTTGGGTAGAGTGAAGACTGATCTGTTCTGCCGTAGCATAGGCACCGGTGGCAATGAGAAGCAGGCGATCGGTTGAATTGGGCCAGGTAACGACCCACTCAAGAGCGCGCATCCCGCCCATCGATCCACCAATAATCGTGTGCCAATGATCGATTCCTAGCTGATTGGCCAAACCCTTTTCCGCCGCAACCATATCGCGTATAGTGATAGACTTAAATCGACTGCCGTATGGAATACCATCTAGATCCAGAGAAGCTGGGCCCGTACTGCCATGGCAACTGCCAAAGGCATTGGGACACACGAGATAAAATTGATCGGTGTCGATGGGCCGACCTGGGCCGATCAGGTGATCCCACCAGCCTGCCGTAGGATGTCCAGGGGTAATTGGGCCCGCAGCATGGCTATCACCACTAAATCCGTGGAGTAGCAGGATGGCATTGCTGCGGTCCGAGTTTAGCTTTCCCCAAGTCTCATAGGCGAGAGTGAGCGGGCCGAAAAGCTCGCCCGATTCGAGACTGAGGGGGGACTGACTGAAGAGAGTGGCAAACTGACGCTGGCCGGGATGATCCCCGGCACGCCATGCTCCTTTTCGTTCTGGGATCGTAAGATTCATCCTCTTCCCCTCATGCAGAACGACGTCGTAGCTGTGGATCTGGACGCTGCAGAAAGAGAATCAATAATATCAGCAAAAGGCTGAAGACTAGCGTCAGGCTGATCAAGAGAGTCGAAGCATGCTTAAAGACCAGGAAGAAAGCAAACAATCCAGTAATCACGGCAACCCATGCAGGCTCTCTCAAGGTAAGTTGTGAGTTAGTAGATGATTCTTTTTGTTGTAAACTACGGCCAGACTGCCGCCAACTTTGGATGCCCCCCTGGAGATACAATATCCGCCGATGAAAGCCAGCAGCGTAAAGAGCATCGGTAAGCTGTTGAGCACTTTGTTCATCGTCAGAAACCAGAACCAGATCAGAATCTGGCAGCTCACCGCTAATAAGATTACCACTAGATATATGGTGAGTATTTGGAATATGGCCGCGATAATACTGCCTAGGTGATCTGACATCTATAACAAGCAAATTTTGAGAGTCGCCAGAACTCTGCAGCAGTGAGTTGAGATCAGCAGGAGTCAAGGAAATGCTATTCACGAGTAAATGAAAAAAGATTAATGGTTAATGGGGAATCCTGAAAAAGGCCGAATATTGTTGTGGATAACATCGCTCTGATGAAAACAGCTGATCAAGAAGAGCCCCCCACTCGGCAAGGCGAGCGGCGACCGGCCCTAGCCAGTAGACGGGCGAAGACACAAGGTCTGGGAAATCCATGGGGGGCAGCTCGTTGGGAACATTTTGACCCAAAATCGGATTAAGCGCGGTAATCCGAGCAACAAACCGTGCTAACCGCCATCAGCTCGCTTGGCCAAGCCTCTGCCTGGCTAATCAAAGCAATAAGCAAGCTAAAGTTGCCATGGCGGCCAAATGAAGGCAGTTACCTGCCATCCGCGGCAAAGGGTGCAGTTGAAGAGCAGGTAAAGGCATTGTTTCGAGCGAGGCCGAACTCGAGCCACCTCTCGAAACAGCCAGCCTGCCGCAGAAGCTCTAAGCCTCCAGCAAACTAAAACACATGCGCAACCAATTCACTCAGGTTCTCGCAGTGTAAAATTCAGTAAGATTACAGTTATAATTATCCTATAAATTTCCATGGGAATTTCCACAGTGATTGCCATAGAGATCGCCATGAAAATTGGCATCCTTCAGTCACTGCAGGAATCCTTAAGGCCAAGTCTTCTCTGGGTTACTTCACCACGTTGCAGCAGTAATGCTTCGCCTACTTCAAGACTACGCCAGCATTCATTGGTCGTTAGGGGCTCAGTGCTTACAATGGTGACAACGTCTCGATTAGTAGTCACCGTTGAAAAATCAACCGTATGATCCTCATCCAATAAAGTGGCTGTGGTGAAGGGCGCTCGTCTGGTAATAGTGTGAAGCTTTGTACCACAATAGACATAAAGCCAGTGGCCGTTACTAATAAGACAGTTGAAGATACCATTACTGGCGAGCCAGGTGGCACAATCGTTCAGGATTGGAAAGAGATCGTGGCCATCGGCATGCTCAGATGCCCTTGCACTTAGCACATTGAGGATCCAGCAGAAAGCAGCTTCACTATCAGTGT
>CANHSW010000275.1 GCA_947463165.1 Cyanobacteriota bacterium | reverse complement strand
GACAATGGCAGACCTGCCACCGCTGGGGCCCAGTAAAATTCACCGGTCCTAGGGCACCAACATCAGCCGCCCTGGCCCAAGTCTGCATAGCCTCCCCCCCCGCTAATAAACATCCCAACGATTGAACTGATCCAAATCCCCCGGTCGATTGGCATTTAGCAGCGGCCCCGCCGGCAGCGGCACCGCCTGGCTACCCACCACAGCCAACCAGCGCTGCAGGCTGCGTTCGCCGGCAGCCAGGCTGGCCTCCAGGCTGCGTCGATGGCGCCCATCGGCGGGGTAAAGCCCCAGCAATGGCTGCGCTTGACTGCCGTCGTGAGCCACATGAATAAGGCTTGACTGGCTTGAACCTGCAGAGCTAGCGGCCCGCAGCAGTTGCCTAAGCGTGGCCAAGTCCAGGGCGGGCATATCCACCGGGCAGAGCAGCAGCAGTTGGTTTGGGTGGTGGCGCATCAGCCGCCCCAGGGCAATGAGAGGCCCCTGGGGCGGCGAGGGTTCGTGTAGCAGTTCCAGGGGCACGGTCAGGCTGGCGGCCAGCTGGCTTGCCCGGCTCAGGTGGCTGTCGTGGCCGCTGAGCAGGGTGAGCGGCGCCCCCAGGGCGGCCAGTTGGCGCAGGCTGTGGTCGAGCCAGCAGCCGCCGGCCGGATGGGGCAATAGCGCCTTGTCGCGGCCCATGCGCCGGCTGGCGCCGCCGCTGAGCAGGCAGCAGCGCAGGCCCGCATCAGTGCTCCAGGCCCCTGGATTTGGTAGCGGTTGATGCCTTTTGGCCGGGGGCTGCTGCCTAGGTTCCATCTTTCACCCGTGCCCAGCCGCCACCATGGCCATCGCCAGCTTTAGCGCCACTCTGCTGGGGGCCAAACGGCGCCTGGGGCTCAGCTTCGCTGAGTTGGGGGCGCCGATGGGACGCGATGAGGTGTGGGTGGCGAGCCTGCTGCATGGTCAGTCCACCGCTTCGGCAGAAGAGGCCCAGCAGCTGCTGGAGATGCTGCAGCTGGATCCTGCCCTGGCCGCCGAACTAACCACCTATCCAGTGAAGGGGGCGCTGAATCCCACCCTGCCCACCGATCCGCTGCTCTATCGCTTCTACGAAATATTGCAGGTGTACGGAATGCCGCTAAAGGATGTGATTCAAGAGAAGTTTGGCGATGGAATCATGTCGGCAATTGATTTCAGCCTTCACGTAGATAAGGTGGAGGACCCCAAGGGCGACCGGGTAAAGGTAACCATGAATGGCAAATTCTTGCCCTACAGAAAATGGTAGAATGAACAATTTAACTGATGCAAGTATCGCAGTATTTAGTGCGGGGCTGCCCATAAGCATTCAAGCCCTGCCTAGGGTGGCGGAAGCAGTAGCTCCTGTAGCCGTGGCTGTTATTTCAGAATTGCTAGAACCTTGTCGGAAGTAGTACCTGTCTTGCCAGAAGAGTTGCCGGTGGCCAGTGGCGGCGAGTCTGCTCCGGGGGCCAGCGCCTTGCCCCGTTCCCAGTGTCCCTACTGCGGCGTGGGTTGTGGTCTGGAGCTCAAGCCGCCCCAGGCGGGTGGCGAAACCTGGACG
This sequence comes from Cyanobacteriota bacterium, assembly GCA_947463165.1. Classification (GTDB taxonomy): domain Bacteria; phylum Cyanobacteriota; class Cyanobacteriia; order PCC-6307; family Cyanobiaceae; genus UBA5018. Next base: position 2,039 of record CANHSW010000275.1, on the reverse strand, counting down.
GCCCGTGGCGATCGCCATCACCCCTCCTCCCTCGGCCAGGTGTGCGTTAAGGGGGCCACCGTGGGCGACACCCTCCACCACAACCGCCTCACCACTCCCCAATACCGCAGCTCTATAGACCAGCCCTTTGCGCCGATCAGCTGGGAGCAGGCCTTCTCTTTGATTGTGGGCAGCATTCGCTCCACCCTGGAGACCCGCGGAGCCAAAGCCATCGCCATCTACGGCTCCGGCCAGTTTTTAATCGAGGATTATTACATCGCCAACAAGCTGCTCAAGGGGGCCCTGGGTAGCAATAACTTCGATGCCAATTCCCGGCTATGCATGAGTTCGGCCGTGGTGGGCTATAGCCGCAGCCTCGGCTCCGACGGCCCCCCCTGCTGCTACGACGACCTCGATGCCGCCGAGCTGGTGGTGCTGGTGGGCACTAACACGGCCGAATGCCATCCGGTGCTGTTTCAACGTCTGCTCAAACGCAAGCGCAAGCAGCCCCAGTCGCTGCGGATTGTCGTAATCGACCCCCGCTGCACCGCCACCAGCGATGCCGCAGACCTACACCTCCAAATTGCCCCCGGCACCGACCTGGCCCTGCTCCATGGGATCGGCCAGCAGCTGATGGCCAACGGCGCCATCAACCTGCCCTACGTGGAGCGGTGCACCAACGGCTATCCAGCCCTGGCCGAGCTCTGGGCCGCCTGGACGCCGGAGCAGGTGAGCCAGGTGTGTGGCCTGGAGCAGGCGGATATTGAGCGGCTGGCGGCCCTCTGGGCCGAGAGCTCTGCCGTGCTGACGCTCTGGTCGATGGGGGTGAACCAGAGCCGAGAAGGCAGCGCCACGGTGAGCGGCATCGTGAATCTGCACCTGGTGACGGGTCAAATAGGCAGGCCCGGGGCCGGTCCCTTTTCGCTCACCGGCCAGCCCAATGCCATGGGCGGCCGGGAGGCCGGCGGCCTGGCCAAATTGCTGCCGGGTTATCGCCAGGTGGGCGTCGCTGAACACCGGGCGGAGGTGGAGCGCCACTGGCAATTCCCCGCCGGTTCGATCTCCCCCCAGGAGGGATTGAGCACCTGGCAGCAAATAGAAGCGATGGAACGGGGCGAACTTGCCCTCTGGTGGGTGGCGGCCACCAATCCGCTGGTGAGTCTGCCGTCGCTGGATCGGGTGAAGGCCGCCGCCAGCCGCTGCCCGCTGGTGGTGCTCAACGAGGCCTATGCCGGCACCGAAACCGCCGCCGTGGCCCACCTGCTATTGCCGGCCGCCCAGTGGAGTGAAAAGGCGGGTGTAATGACCAACTCCGAGCGGCGGGTGAGCTACTGCCCCGCCTTCCGCCAGCCCCCCGGCGAAGCAAGGGCCGACTGGCAGATCTTTGCGGAGCTGGGGCGGCGGCTGGGATTTGAACAACAATTCAGCTATGGATCGGCGGCGGATGTGTATGCCGAATTCGCCGCCCTAACCGCCGGCCGCCTATGCAACCACAGCGGCCTCAGCCATCAGCTGCTGCTAGAAGATGGCCCCCAGCAGTGGCCGTTCCCGGTCGGCACCGCCCCCGGCGCTGGCCTGGCGCGCCTTTACGCCGACGGCCGCTTCCCCACCGCCGATGGCAGGGCCCAATTACAAGCCGACCCGCCGCTGGGCATGGCGGAACCACCGGATGCCAGCTATCCCCTGGTGCTTACCACCGGCCGCTACCTGGGCCATTGGCACACGATGACCCGCACGGCCCTGGTGCCGCGGCTGATGAAGCAGCACCCCCGGGCCCTGCTGGAGGTGCATCGTCAAGATGCCGAGCGCTATGGCCTCAGCGATGGCGCCCTGGCCCTGGTGCGCTCCCGCCGGGGGGAACTGGTGGCCAGGGTGCAGGTGAGCGAGCGCATCCGAGCTGGCACCGTGTTTTTGCCCATGCACTGGGGCGCCGCCCAGGCCGATCCCTGCGAAGCCAACCGGCTGATGCACGAACTGGGCTGCCCCCTCTCCGGCCAACCAGAACTAAAGGCCGCCGCCGTCTGCCTGGCGCCGGGCCCTGAATCGGGATCGGGATCGGG
>CANHSW010000274.1 GCA_947463165.1 Cyanobacteriota bacterium | reverse complement strand
CTGGCCCGATTGGGGCTGGCCTCGGTCATGGCGGCTTTGCGGCATTTCCTAACCATTGTGCCGCTGTGGAACTCTGCGCCAGTCCCCGATTGGGGCCAATTGTTACTTGCCTCGTTTGCTGAGGCTGGTGAACAGCCGCTTTTCCGCCACAGCTGACCCAAACTCGCTGGCCAAAACTGGCTGGCCCACATTTGCTGATCCACACTTGCTGAACAAACTCGCTGGTCCATAGCCGTTGGCGCTGGCCCGGTGATCCGCCAGGTAGCTCCAGTGGCGATCAGGCTGGCGGCAGATTGCCGAGGAGCGAGCGGTGCTGGCAGCCCTGATAATCCTGATGGTGATGGTGGGCGTTGGCTTTGTGCTCAACCCCAGCCGACGGCAATTTGCCTGGTTTTTGCGCCTGAAGCGACCGGCCTGGCTCAGCTTTGAGCGGCTGATTCCCCTGATCTGGATCGGTATCTACGCCTGTTTTTACGCTTCTGCGCTGCTGGGGTGGACTGCCACCCGCAGCTGGAGCCTGATGCTGGCCTACCTGGTGTTGCTGCTGCTGGTGCAGAGTTACACCTGGCTGATCTGTCTCACCCGCCAACTGCGCTATGGCACCGCCGTGGGCTTTGCCGGCTGGCTATGGGGGTTGGGGCTGGCCACTGCGGTGGCTCCCCACTCCGCGCCAGCCTGGCAGCTGCTGATTCCCTACCTGCTCTGGAGCCCGGTGGGAACCCTGGTCACCTGGCAGATGCAGCGCCTGAACCGCTGAACCGCTTAATCCCTGACCCAGAACCCCCCTGAACCAGAACCCGCTGAACCAGGAGCGCTCCCCGGGCCGTTCTGCCTGGGTAGCCCAGCGGCCGTCTGCCTGGCGAGGAGCAACCGCTACGGCTGGCTCGTAAGGTTCAAACCAGTGAGATCCACGCGTTGTGCGGAAAGACGAGACGAGTCGCTCCGACGAGCTGAAGACCCTGGGCTGGACGGCCGAGGAAGTGCGCCGCTATGAAGAGCTTTGGGAGTATCGCCACCGCTGGGGGGCGATCAACCTCGAGCGTGATGATCGCATCTTCCTGCGCCGGGCTGAGGCGGCCCTGCCCAAGCAGCTGTCTGGCAAGGCGGCCCTGCGCAAATCCCTCAAGGAAAAGACCCACTACCGCTGGCTGAGCGCCTTCCACCAGGCGATGGCGGGGGTGGAGGGTCTGGAAGCCGATGAGCTGGCTGCCTGGGCGATCGTGATCGAAGAGGAGCTGCGCGCCCTCGACTACTACCAACCGGTGTTGGGTCTGCCCGATACCCTCAAGGCCAAGGCCTTTGCTCCCCTGCGCGAACAGCTGGTGGCCGAGATCGCCGACCAGGGGCGCAACCTCAGCTTTGATTTCGCCGCCGCTTTGGCAGAGTTCCGTGCCCAGGGCAACAAGGGCTGGAAGTCTTTACGCCAAGACGACTCCGACAGCAGCTTTCCGGTGCTGCCCAGGGCCGTGGCCGATAGCTTCCGGGCCAAGGCCCGCGCTGAGTTGGTGGCTCTAACCCGCTCCACCTATCCGTCGCTGGCCGATACCGCTAAGCCAGAACCCCCCAGCGACTGGAGCTGAGCCCAGCTCAGCTGCAGTAGTGGGGATCCAGCCAGCAGAGCGGCAGTTTTTCCCCTGAAGGAAAACTGAGCTCGGCTTTTGCCAATTCAGCGGCATCTTGCAGCTCTTCTCCGGCGTGTAGGCGGCCGCTCACGGTCTTGGCAAAGGGATCGAACAGTTGCTTGAGGTTGAGCACCTCCACCAGGCTGCTGTCGTCGCTGTCGTGGCGAATTTTGAGAAACACGGGTCTCCGCGGTGGCAAGCACTCCCCAGCCTGGTCATGATCTTTCTGGCTGGCCGATACCAGGCTGGTTGCTAACAAGCCGGCCCTACCAGGCTGGTCACCCACAAGCTGGCTATTACCGGTTTGTCTATTAACAAGCTGGCCAATGCCAGCCTGGCTACGAATAGGCTGCCCTTTAAATCGCCGAGAATCGGCTGTGGAGCTGGTTAATTCTGAGGATCCGCGGCAATCTCTGCAGCAATCTCTGCAGCAATCCGTGAGCCTGGCCGATGCCAGCCGCTTTTGGCTGCAGCTGGGCCTGGTGAGCTTTGGTGGCCCAGCGGGTCAGATCGCCTTGATGCATCGGGAGCTGGTGGAGCGGCGCCACTGGCTCTCGGAGCGGCGTTATCTCCATGCGCTCAATTACTGCATGGTGTTGCCGGGCCCAGAGGCCATCCAGCTGGCCACCTATCTGGGCTGGCTGATGCATGGCATCCCCGGTGGTCTGATCGCCGGCGGCTTGTTCCTGGCCCCCTCGGTGTTGCTGCTGATCGCCCTTTCCAGCATTTATGTGTTTTTTGGCCAGCTGCCGCTGTTGATGGCAGTGTTCTGGGCGCTCAAACCAGCGGTGCTGGCGATCGTGTTGCAGGCGGCCTGGCGCGTGGGCCGGCGCACCCTGCACCATCCAGCCCTGGTGCTGGTGGCCTTGGCTTCCTTCCTGGCCCTGGCGCTACTGCGGCTGCCCTATCCGCTGATCGTGGTGGCTGCCGCCCTGCTGGGCTGGATCGGTGGCCGCTGGCGCCCCCAATGGTTCCAGCCCAGGGCGAAGCAGGCCGGCGCAAGGGGGCAAGCTAAGTCGGGCGCAGCGGCGCCAGCAAAGCCAGCGAAGCCAGGAGAGATAAAGGAGTTAGCGGAGGCAGCCGAGTTAGCAGGGGTAGAAGAGGTAGCAGGGGTAGAAGAGGTTATTCATGGCGATGACACGCCCACCCCTGCCCATGCCCGCTTTTCGCGGCGGCGGCTGGCCCTGACCCTGCTGGTGTGGGGTATTGCCACCCTGATACCGCTGCTGCTGCTCAGCGGTTTGTTTGGGGAGGCCAGCATTCTGCCCACCATGGCTCATTTCTTTAGCCGGGTGGCCCTGGTGAGCTTTGGTGGGGCCTATGCGGTGTTGCCCTATGTAAGCCAGGCATCGGTGGAGCACTTTGGCTGGCTGAGTGCAGCCCAGGTGGTGGATGGTCTCGCCCTGGGGGAGACCACCCCGGGGCCGCTAATCATCGTGCTGGCCTTTGTAGGCTTCATGGGCGGCTGGAATCAAGGGGTGCTTGGATCGTCGGGCCAATGGCTCGGGGCCGTGCTGGCCTCGTTGGTGGTGGTGTGGTTCACCTTCTTGCCCAGCTTTGGCTTCATCCTCTGCGGTGGGCCCCTGGTGGAGGCCAGTCGGGATGATCTGCGCCTGGGTGCTCCGCTAACGGCGATCACCGCCGCCGTGGTGGGCGTGATTGTCAGTTTGGCCCTGTTTTTTGCCAAACCGGTGCTCTTGCCCGCAGGCCAACTCGACGGCTTGGCGCTGCTGTTGGCCGTTTTGGCCTTTCTGGCCCTCAGCCGTTGGCACTGGGGGGTGCTGCGCCTGATCGGCGTTGCGGCAGCAGTGGGCATGGCCAAACTGGCTGTCAGCGCCTTGATCGGTAGCTGAACAGCTGATTGACTCCAAAGAAATTAGCCGTATTTCTTTGGCTTGGACAACCTGTTTAGCAGATGCGTCAGCATAAGAGCTGCTAGCGTGACAATCAGCAGCTGCCATATCTGCCCTGGGCTCAT
>CANHSW010000273.1 GCA_947463165.1 Cyanobacteriota bacterium | reverse complement strand
GATGACACCAGCACCAACGGCCAGGTTTATGTGTATGTGGGCATCAAGAGCAATGACGTCAACGCAAACGCCATTCAACGGGCCGGCCTGGCCGATGGCATCACCTACGGCATTCGCGTCAACTCCACTGGCACCACCAACACCGAGGTGGGCAGCCTGGCGAGCCCGAACGACACCGGCCTCGGCCTGAGCAACGGCGTCGGTAGCTTTGAATTGGTGAATCTCGGCGATGTAAAGGCCAAGACCGGCGCCACACTCAACAGCGAGAGCATCACGGCGGGTGTGACCAACTGGCTGCGGCCAGAAGATGGCGCCTGGAGCCAAGACGGCAAAACTTTCTACTTCGTTACCACCGCCACCAGCACCAGTGCCAGTCGGCTGTGGGCGTTGGAGTTCACCAATGCCGGCAATCCAGAGGCCGGCGGCACGGTGAAGATGCTGCTCAATGGCAGCGAGGGCCAGGTGATGTTCGACAACATGACTGTGGCCGATGACGGCTCGATCCTGTTGCAGGAAGACCCCGGCAACAACGCCCGCCTCGCCAAGATCTGGCGCTACAACCCCAGCACCGACACCCTGGTGGAGGTAGCCAAGCACGATCCGGCTCTGTTCTCCGGCACTAATCCGCTCACCCTCGACGAGGAATCCTCTGGGATCGTCGATATCACTTCCTTCCTCACAGGCGTCAGCGGTTACGACACCAGCAAGCACAGCTATTTCCTGGTGGCTGATCAGATCCACAAGGCAGTGGCTTCTCCCACCAGCCAGGTGGAGATGGGAGAGCTGGTCGTGATGGCCACAGCCAAGGCTGGCACCACTGGCACAGCCAGCTGGGCTGATGCCATCGGTCTGGCGAGCCCTGAGCTGCTCGACAACTCCCGCACCCTGGTGGACCACGACGGCAACCCCGCCACCCCATCGATCTTTAGTGCCTCCAGTGCCGATCGCCTCGCCGCCGCCGGCATCAAGTTGGCCAACAAGGTGGAGCTGTTCAACCTGCCCTCCGTGGGCGGCACGCTCAGCTACGACAAGCCCGAGGGCCTCACCCTGCGCGATGACGGCGCCCTGGTGATCAACTACGACAACGACTTCGGCGGCGAGGGCGCCAGCGGTAACGCCTTCACCGTGGTGAGCTTCAGCAACCCGGCCCTCGACACCGAAGACAGCGGCGATGGCGGTGGTTACAAGCCAGCCACCAACCACGATGTGTACGGCCTGGTGATGCCCGATGGCCTGGCCACTTTCAGCTACAACGGCGAAAACTTCATCCTGGCGGCTGGTGAGGGCGATGACCGCAATGACTTCCTCGATCCGGATGAAACCGCCCGGGTGTCTGCGCTGCTGACGGCAGCCGCCAGCGCTACCCCTGCCCAGAAGGCCGGTCTGCTGGCCACCAACTCCCAGCGCCTGAACATCCTTACCAATACCGGCGATCTAGATGGCGACCGCATTGTGGATCAGGCCTACACGCTTGGTTCACGCTCGCTGCGAATCTTCGATTCCAAGGGCAATGTGGTGTTCGACTCTGGAACAGCGCTTGAGGAGCTGGCTGTTGCCAAAGGTTTTTACCCGCTTAACAGCCGCGAAGACGACAAGGGCGTCGAACCCGAGATGGTGGAGGTGTTCACCACCAACGGCCGCACCTATGCCTTCGTGGCCCTGGAACGCACCAGCACCAGCATGGCGGCAATATTTGATGTCTCCAATCCCTACGCGCCGGTAGCTGTAGATCCGATCATTTTCCCCGGTGCCCAGCGGGTGGAGGGCCTTACCTTCCTCACCACTGCCACCAATGCCGCCCGCAGTGTGATCGCCTCCAGCGAGGGCAATGATGTGGTGTCTGTGGTCGACTTCCCGATCCCCTATCGGCTCCAACTGCTGCACCTCTCCGATGGAGAAGCGGGCCTACTGGCTTCCCAGACCGCAGCCAACTTAGCTGCCCTGGTGGATGGCTTTGATGGCACCTATGCGAACACCTTGATCCTTGCGGGGGGCGACAACTTCATCCCCGGTCCTTTCCTCAATGGCGGCACAGATCTGAGCGTGCGCGATGAGCTCAATGCCGTAACCGGCTCCACCATCAGCCTGGCTGCCAGCACCAACCATCCGGTTGGTGCGGTGGACATCGCCATCCACAACCTGATCGGCGTGGAAGCCTCCACGATCGGCAACCATGAGTTCGATCTCGGTTCGCGGGTGTTTCGGGATTCCTTCACCCCGGCTTCTGTGGCCGGCTGGGTCGGAGCCCAGTTCCCCTACCTCTCCGCCAACCTAGACTTCAGCGCCGATGCTGATCTGAACCCCCGCTTCAGCAATACCGTGGGCAGCGGCGGGCTGGAGGAAGCCTCTACGCAGAAGGGGCGGATTGTGCCCTCTGCTGTGGTGACAAAGAACGGCGAAAAGATCGGCCTGGTGGGTGCCACAACTCAGATTATTGAGCAGATCTCCTCTACTGGTGGAGTGGAGGTGAAGGGCTTCAGTGGCGACGGCTCCGAGCGCGACGACATGGCGCTGCTGGCCAGCCAGCTGCAGCCGGTGATCGACGACCTGATCAGCCAGGGCGTGAACAAGGTGATCCTGATGTCCCACCTGCAGCAGCTCGGCAACGAGAAGGCTCTAGCCCCGCTGCTGCGCGGTGTGGACATCATTCTGGCGGCCGGATCCAACACCCGTCTCGGCGATAGCAACGACCAGGCGGTGGCTTTCCCCGGCCATGGCGCCACCTTTGCCGACAGCTATCCCCTGGTGAGTGCCGGAGCCGATGGCGTCACCACCTTGATCGTCAACACCGACAACGAATACACATATCTTGGTCGTCTTGTGGTGGATTTCGATGGCCAGGGTCGCATTATTCCCTCCAGCATCGATCCGTTGATCAGCGGTGCCTATGCCGCCACCACCGCCAATGTGGCCAAGGCCTGGAACGTGACCGAAGCCCAACTCGCCACCACAGCCTTCGCCGAGGGCACCAAGGGCGAGAACGTGCAGGATCTCACCGATGCCGTGCAGGCCGTGATCAGCAGCAAGGACGGCCAGGTGTGGGGCTTCTCCAATGTGTATCTCGAGGGTGAGCGGGCCCTGGTTCGTTCCCAGGAAACCAACCTGGGAGATCTGACGGCTGACGCCAATCTGGCCTATGCCCGCAGCATTGATCCCTCGGTGGTGATCTCGCTGAAGAATGGTGGTGGCATCCGCTCCCAGATCGGTGCGATTGATGTGGTAACCGGCATCAAGGAACCCACCCTCGCCAACCCATCAGCCGGTAAGCCAGAGGGAGGGATTTCCACTCTCGATATCGAGAACTCTCTGCGCTTCAACAACAGTCTCTCACTGGTCACAGTGACTGCTGGCAAGCTCAAGGAACTGCTAGAGCACGGCATTGCCGTTTATCCAAACCAGGGGCGTTTCCCCCAGGTGAGCGGCGTAGCGTTCAGCTTTGATCTCACCAGGCCCGCCGGCAGCCGCATCCTCAACCTCGCCATCCAGGACAGCCAGGGCAATGACCTTGATGTGGTGGTTCGCGGCGGGGCCCTTGTGGGTGATTCTGCCCGCACCTTCCGGATGGTGACGCTGAACTTCCTGGCCGGCGGTGGCGACAGTTATCCATTCCCCG
>CANHSW010000272.1 GCA_947463165.1 Cyanobacteriota bacterium | reverse complement strand
GACAATGACGGCATTCCATATGCTGGCTTACAGGTGGTGCCCAGCCCAGATCCGGCATGGCAATTCAAAGACGTAATCCAACGTTTTATATCCACGTCGGGGAAATCGGTGGTTATGGATCATGATATTTCGATCTATGCCAACAAACCACTAGCGAGCGTCCTACGCAATAACTGCCAAACTTAGAACGCAAAGTGTTAAAGTAGCATGCGATAAACGCGCTTCGCAATCAATCTGATTTGGCCGCACTTAGGGGCACCACGAATAAACCGACCCAGCCCCAGTGAGTCAGAGGCAATTTAGTAGCTGCAATGCTTTTCTAATCATGAGATTGGCGAGATCTAGGATGGTTTAAGATGTACTTAATGGATAAAGAGCACCTCGATAAAGGACTAATTCTCAGAAACTCTACGGGCATAAAAAAAGCCGCCTCAACGGCGGCAGGTCGGAATAAAGCAATATCGACCCCTGTCTAGATCGCTAAATTTATGAGTGCTTTTCCGAGAGATTCATACAGCTAATTTAATACTGCAAGAGCGCTGGAGATAACGAAGGAAGTTAAAGGTCAGATTCTTGAGTCCCCACTAAATCTCGGTTCTCTCCAGTCCGATCTTTCTTGTCATCTTTCCACCCATGGACATGGTCATACACCCGAAGACATGCTCTACGCAAGCCCTGATTGCCGACTTTACTCGATTCATTTTCTTAGCCTTGTCGCTAATCGGATGAAAAGGTCTAGCGGATCAATCCTCTTGCGTCCTGCATTGCTCTTGCGCTCATGCGCAAAACCATTGTCAAGCAGTGGGCGGAATGATTTCCATGGTATGGAATCAGCCAGGCGCTTGTGAACAGTCTTTTTATCCTGGAGCTTCGCGACTCTTTGCTGGTCGACCCAGAAGCCTCTCTGACCCACAGATGACGTACAACTGCTCAGCCAATTATAGCCAAAATTATGCAGTAATCAATTGTTTCTTGATTTTTCGAAGTGACCGAATTTAAGTTTATATTGTCATCGGCACGATCATTCGCGCGGGTTTAGCTATGTATACAGATATGAGTACGTGCATTAACATGGGCATTCGAGTGGGCTTGGCTCAGCCAGGGCCCCCTTGCTCCGGATTGCTCTTCACTCTGGCAACTTCACCCAGGCAGCTTTGCCCAGGGCTTAGGCCAAGGCAGCTGGCGGCAACCGTGGTGGCAGCCTGGATGCCTGAGTGATGGGAGTGAAGCAGCCGCTGCAACCTTCTAAATTCCGAGACTGGCAAGGCCCCTCGGTGGAGGTTCAACCCAGGCGGGGCAGCTGGCGCACCTTTTTGCAGGTGCTGGGCCCCGCCTACCTGGTGGCGATCGGCTACATGGATCCGGGCAACTGGGCGACGGATCTGGCGGCGGGCTCCACCCTTGGCTACCGGCTGCTCTGGGTGGTGGCCCTCTCCAGCCTGATGGCCACCCTGTTGCAGTCGCTTTGCTGTCGGCTGGGGATCGCCACCGGCATGGACCTGGCCCAGGCCAGTGCCCGCCTGCTGCCGGGCCGCTGGCGCCTGCCCCTGTGGCTGATGGCTGAGCTGGCGATCATCGCCTGTGATCTGGCCGAGCTGGTGGGTAGCGCCATCGCCCTGCAGCTGTTGTTTGGTCTGCCATTGGCCTGGGGGGTGGCCCTCACCGTGGCCGACACGCTGCTGCTGCTGTTGCTGCAGCAATGGGGCGTAAGGGGTTTGGAACTGGTGGCGATCAGCTTGATTGCCCTGGTGGGAGGCTGTTTTGCGGTGGAACTGCTGCTGCTAAAGCCGGATTGGGGCGAGGTGATCCAGGGCTTTTGGCCCCGAGGCATCAACCCCCGTCAAGGTAATGAATTGTTTTTGGCCGCCGGCATCTTGGGGGCCACGGTGATGCCCCACAACCTCTATTTGCATTCCTCTTTGGTACAGTCCAGGCGCTGGCCCATCGATCCGATGGCCCGCCACTGGGCCCTGCGCTACAGCACCTGGGATGCGGTATTGGCATTGAGTTTGGCGTTTTTAATTAACTGCTCAATCCTGATCCTGGCCGCCGGCAGCTTCCATGACCAACAGCTGCAACCGGTGGCCGATCTGCACGAGGCCTATCGGCTGCTCACCCCCACCCTGGGCACCGCCCTGGCCAGCACTTTGTTCGCGGTGGCCCTGCTGGCGGCCGGTCAGAGCTCCAGCCTCACCGCCACCCTGGCCGGTCAAATCGTGATGGATGGCTTTCTGCAAATTCGCCTACCCGACTGGCAACGCCGGCTGCTCACCCGCTGCCTGGCCCTGGTGCCAGCCCTGGGCACCGTTCTTTTGCTAGGGGAATCGGCCATCAACCAGCTGTTGATACTCAGTCAGGTGGTGCTCAGTTTGCAACTGCCCTTTGCGGTGATTCCCCTAATTCTGTTTTGCAGCAGGCCTGGCCTGATGGGCAACCTGCTGGCGCCCCCTTGGCTGGTGATCCTCAGCTGGGGCTGCGCTGCCCTGATCGTGGCGATTAACGCCAGCTTGCTGCTCTCCCTGATTTTATAATTTTTCCAGCTTGCGGGAATATCTAAAAAGCTATTTAAACACCTGTTAGTAGAGAAAAACTGGCCTATTCACAACACACCCAGTCAATCAATGGGCATTGTCTGGATCTAGGGCCTTCAGCACCAGCGGCAGGGCCGCCAGCAGCAGCACCGTGGCGGACAGGGGAAGTGCCGCCAACAGGAGCAGGCCCATGACCACCGCAACAGCCCGCACGAATCGGTAGAACCACAAACTTTTTATCGAGAAATTGTCACCACGGCTAATTTTTGTTAATTCAACAAAATCAAGGCCGGTCGTGATCGAAGAATTTCGGTGGCGAATATATTTACTTGATCTATTGTTGCTTGATCTATGTTTATCATCATTGATTCGATTGATTAAGGTCATCCGAGCCTGGTCTTTTGGCCAGCCTGGTCAGCCTGGGGGCGCCTGTCCGGCGATGCCGCAGGCAAAACCTTGGTCGGTGTGCCAGTGCATAAATTGGCATAATTAAGTTGAATTTATGGCAGCCAGTTCGATGGCAAGCAAGGTGCTAGCGCCAGAGCCGATTCGCCAGCAACCCCCCAGCCCCCAATGCTGCCAACAGCAGCAGCGGCCCTTCCCCCAGCTGGTCGTAGACGCTGAGGCCAGAGAGCTGTTCAATTTGGAACAGGCCACTGCTGGCTCTGCCCGCCGGTAGCTGGGCCACCACCTGGCCGCGGGCATTCACCAGCAGGCTCGGTCCGGTATTTGCGGCACTCACCAGCCAGCGACCGCTCTCGATCGCCCGCAGCTGGGCCAGGGCCGCGAATTGGTGCTGCAGCATCGCTGGATATGGATCGAGATTGGCACTGGCCAGCAGCCAACGCCCGCCGGCGGCGCTGGCCCTGGCCAGGGCCTGGCCGTCGGAGAGCTCGTAACAAATTGCCCCGCCAATGGCGCCCGCCGGCCTGGTTAGCAGCCGCGATGGCGGCCCTGGTTGCAATCCCCCCACCGCCGATAGGCCGCTCCAGCGGATCAAGTCCGCCAAGGGCACCCATTCGCCCAGGGGCACCAGGCGGTGCTTATCCAGCCAATTACTGGGCTGCAGCTCCCCAGGCGGGAAGCG
>CANHSW010000271.1 GCA_947463165.1 Cyanobacteriota bacterium | reverse complement strand
GGCCTCGTCCACCCAGTCGTAGCCAATCCGCTCCAGCTCCAGGGCCAATTCCGCGCCGCCGGTGCGCAGGATGCGGCCCGCCGCCATCACGTGCACGTAATCCGGCGTAATCAGGTCCAGCAGGCGTTGGTAATGGGTGATCAACAAGGTGGCATTGGCCTCACCAGCCAGCTGGTTCACACCGCTGGCCACGATGCGCAGGGCGTCGATATCCAGGCCGGAATCGGTTTCATCGAGAATCGAAACCAGCGGTTCGAGCAGGGCCATCTGCAAAATCTCGTTGCGCTTCTTCTCGCCACCACTAAAGCCCTCGTTCACCGAGCGATCCAGGAAGGCCGGATCCATCTGCACCAGCTGCATCCGCTCGCGCACCAGATCCTCAAAGGCAAAGGTGTCTAGCTCCTCCTCGCCCCGCTGGCTGCGGCGGGCATTGGTGGCCACCCGCAGAAATTCCAGATTGCTAACTCCGGGAATCTCCACCGGATATTGAAAACCGAGAAACAGGCCACTGCGGGCCCTGATTTCCGGATCCAGCTCCAGCAGGTTTTCACCGCGATAGCTAACCGAGCCGCCGGTCACCTGATAGGCGGGATGGCCCGCCAACACCTTGGACAAGGTGCTCTTGCCACTGCCATTGCGACCCATCACCGCATGGATCTCCCCCTCCCTCATGGTGAGGTTCACCCCATGCAGGATGGGCTGGTCGCCAACGCTGGCATGCAGGTCGCGAATCTCAAGTAGAACCGGTGCGTCGGGGCGAATCACAGCAGAGGGCGGGCGGATGGAAAAAGGGGAATCAAACGGGAGATCACTAGCGGCCAAAGCGCCAGTCACTGGGGTAATGACTGGAAAAGCAGCTGGAGCTGGAGAAGGCGCTAGGGCCAGTGGCGGGGCGGATTCGTTAGTAAACAGTTCATCAAAAAACTGTTCACCTTTAAAAACTCAGCGGCAAACAGGGCGCTGGTACACAGTTCACGGTTGCCTAGATCGGGGGGCTTGGCCAGGGCTGGTTCCACTATCCCACTGAACCCTCGAGCTTCAAGGCCAGCAGCTTGTCCGCCTCGGCGGCGAATTCCATCGGCAACTGGTTGAACACATCGCGACAGAAGCCGCTAACCATCATCGACACAGCCTCCTCCAGGCCGATGCCGCGGCTCTGCAAATAAAAGAGCTGATCTGCGGAAATGCGAGAGGTGCTGGCTTCGTGCTCCACGGCTGCATCGGGCTGCTGGCAACGGATGTAGGGATAGGTGTTGGCGGCGGCCTGATCGCCAATCAGCATCGAATCGCACTGGCTGTAGTTCTTGGCTCCCACAGCCTTAGGACCAATCTGCACCAGCCCCCGATAGCTATTGGCTGAATGGCCGGCACAGATGCCCTTGCTCACGATTGTGGAACGGCTGCGGGCCCCCAGATGCACCATCTTGCTGCCGGTATCCGCCTGCTGGCGGTTGTTAGTAAGAGCTACGGAATAAAATTCACCCACCGTATCGTCCCCCTGCAACACACAGCCGGGATACTTCCAGGTGATCGCTGAGCCGGTTTCCACCTGGGTCCAGCTGATGCGGCTGCGGTGGCCGCGGCACTGGCCGCGCTTGGTAACAAAGTTATAGATGCCGCCGACGCCGTTCTCATCACCGGCATACCAATTCTGCACGGTGGAGTATTTGATCGAGGCATCATCCAGGGTCACCAGTTCCACCACCGCCGCATGCAGTTGGTTGGTGTCGAACATCGGCGCCGTGCAACCCTCCAGATAACTCACCGAAGCGCCTTCTTCCGCCACTATTAATGTGCGCTCAAACTGACCGGTATCGCCGGAATTGATGCGAAAGTAGGTGGACAATTCCATCGGGCACTCGACGCCCTTGGGAATGAACACAAACGAGCCATCACTGAAAACGGCTGAATTAAGGGCGGCGAAATAATTATCGTTAGCGGGAACCACCGTACCAAGATATTTTTCCACCAGCTCGGGATGGTCCTTCACCGCCTCACTGATGGAGCAGAAGATCACCCCATGCTCCGCCAACTTCTCCCGATAGGTGGTGGCGATTGAAACGCTATCAAATACCGCATCTACTGCAACATTAGAAAGCCGCTTTTGCTCACTCAAGGGTATGCCTAGCTTTTCAAACGTTTCCAGCAGCTTGGGATCCACCTCATCGAGGCTGGCCTTTTTCTCCTGCTGCTTAGGTGCCGCATAATAAACAATATTTTGATAATCAATTTTTGGATATCCCAAAGCCGCCCAGTCGGGCTCTTGCATCCGCAGCCAGTTGCGGTAGGCCCGCAGCCGGAAATCAAGCAGAAAAGCTGGCTCTTTTTTCTTGGCGGAAATCAACCGCACCACATCTTCGCTGAGACCCTTGGCGATCTTTTCGGTTTCAATATCAGTGACGAAGCCGTACTTATACGGCTGCGCCACCAGGTCTCCAACGGTGGCAGTGCTAGTCATAAAACCCCTCAGTTGGCGGTTACTGCGTTGATCTCGTCCATGGAAATGGTCTGCTGATCACCACGGAAGGCGTTGTCTTCCGTGAGAAACAGCATGCAATGGCACTCTTTGCGCTCCCGCATCGGCACACAGGGACAGTTCCAAAAGGCCTGGGAAACCTCGGCCTGCTTGTCCTCATAATGCCGGCAGGGGCAGAGGGCACCGCCCAGCTCGTCCTTGTGGCGGGCCAGCCCCTGCAATACCACCGCGGTGACGGAGGGGTCAACGCAAAAGTAGGTGCCGGTGCGCTGGGCGTAGGTCTCGGCGAACCGGCGAATCACCTCCAAACTGTCAGGGGTTTTGTCCGCACCGGGTGCGACTGGTTGGGAGGCGTCGGTGTCAGCCATATCAGCCATGAAATAGGAGGAGTGGGAAGCGAGACCTGGATGCGGGTGAACGGATGGGGGAGGCCAGCCGCAGCAGGGAACCTAACCGGAGCAAACCCGGGGCCGAGCAACCCAGGGGGCGCAGCGGTTGGGTAAGAGACCGTAAAGGGTGAAAAGCCTGCCAGAGGAACCAGTTGAGAACCAACCCTTCTCGATCCGAAACCGCTGCTGCCAAAACCCGGAGCTACGGAAAAATCGGTTACCGCAACCCTTGGCCAGGAAACTTTCAGTCACGAAAAGCGGAGGGAAACGAAACCTTGGGCAACAAAACCTCGATCTGAGCCGGCCTCAGGCAGCCAGACCCTGGGGTGGCAAGACCCTTCAGGCGGCAAAACCCAAGCTGGCGCAGGCACGAGGGTTACGAAACCCCTTGGTTTCCTTTTAAACAACCCTAGGGCAAGACCCGGTGCAGGTGCGGCAAAGGCCATTGTGCCCGGCCGGCTTGTTCATTTGTAGTTGCGCCAACCAATGCTCACAACCAACCGATTGGCGTGGCATGGTGAGAGATATCTCCTTGCGCTTGGCCAACAGTCGATGAGCGCTACCAGCATGGGCGCCACCGCTTTGGGCGTCAAAGCCCTGTCAGCCAATTCCCAGGCAGACAGGGCCCAGCCGGCCAAAGGCCAGGCTGATCACCATTCAGCCGCCCCCGGCCAGCCAGCGGCTGGCCCCCAATCCCCGGGCCTGCCCACCCGAGATGCGGCCCTGGCCCTGCTGATTCGCCACGGGGCTGGCACGGC
>CANHSW010000270.1 GCA_947463165.1 Cyanobacteriota bacterium | reverse complement strand
TCAATTAGCCCTAGCTCAGACTTCCGAGAGCTTCCCCAGATTAGCCGCAAAGTAATTCGAGCAAAATTACATACATCAAGCTTGAACATCTTAGAAATATTAGCCACTTGGGGATCCAGCCGCAAGCTCATCACAGAGATTAAACATAAGCCTGCGGCTGGGCAAATTCGGAAGGCCGCCTAAAAAACAGGCATTTAGGGGCCAATAAACCAGGCCTTTAGAGGCCAATAGACTTGGGCTTAAAAAAATAGGTTAGCTGTAGAAAAAGGCGATCTCCTTTTCCTTGAGGCCCTCCCAGCCAGCGGCCTTGAGGCGGGCATCGAGACTGGCTTGATCGAGATGCTTGCTACCGGTCTTAACGATGCGGTTGCGCATTGATTTCTTCACACCGCTGCGGGCGCGCTGGCTCTCCAGCTCCATCACCTCCTTGTAGAGGGAAAGCATCTCGGCTGGGATCGGACTGCCGTCTAGGTCGATGCCCTGTTGGATGGCGGCGTCGACGCCGTCTGGACCGGCGATGGCCATGGTGATCTAGGCAAGTGCATAGCGAGGCTAGGCGCTGAAGTAGCGCGCCTTGCTGTGCAGGGCCACCAGGGCAGTGGTGCTCTGCTCAGGCTCCAGTTGCTCGCTCTCATCCATCGACAAACCAATGCGGCTGGCGCCCAGCCAGTCAAGCTGCTGGCGGGAATCGGCCACGTTGGGGCAAGCGGGATAGCCAAAGGAGTAGCGACTACCGCGATAGCGCTGGGCCAGTACATCTCGTAACAGCTGGGGCTCCTGGGCAGCAAAGCCAAGTTCACGCCTGATGCGGGCATGGGCCCACTCGGCCAGGGCCTCGGCCATCTGAACAGACAGGCCATGGAAATAGAGATAGTCAGTATATTGGTTGGCCTTAAATAGCTTTTGGGCAAATGCAGTGGCCTGCTCGCCCATGGTTACCGCCTGCATGGCCAATACATCTGATGGCAACATCTCTCCGTGGGGGCCCGCAACCAGGTCGCGATAAAAATCGGCGATGCAATAGCGGTTGCCGGAGCGCTGGCGGGGCAGCTCAAAACCGCCCAAAAGCTGCCGGGCCTCACCAGCAGCAGCGCCTGGAGCCAGTTCGGCTGGATCGAACACCCGCAGGCTGTTGCCAGCGCGGCCACAGGGGTAATAGCCATAGACCACCCGCGGGGTGAGCAAGCCCTCAGCCAAGCAGCGCTGCTGCCATTGCCTCAACACTGGCTCGGCCTTCTCGGCCAACATCACCTCATACTCCTGGCGGCTCTGTTGCTGGCTTTTACGCAGTTGCCACTGGCCTGCAAACAGCGCATTGCGATCGAGATAGGTGAACACCTCCTCCAGATCAATGGCGCTCTCCAGTAATACGCAACTGCCCCAAAAAGGTGGTGCCAGGGCTGGCTCCTCGATTACCACCTCAGAGCGGTGATCATTGGGCTGGGCAGGCAGCTGATCGTGGCGCTGCTCGCCGAGCTGATCATTGGCCGCTTCAGGGGCGACCGCACTGGCGGTAGGAGTTTGCGCCTGGCCCGGGCCACTCGCCTCTGGCTCGTTTGGCTGGGACAGAAGGGATACTTTGCCAGCTTCATCCCTGGAGTCACCTAAGCCAAGACCCTCGGGCACCGCAGCCAGGAAACCGCGTTGATCGTCCCAGCTGGTGGCTCGCTTGGCCTCCATCAGCGCATCCATGAAGCGCAAATCGGTAAAGGCATCGCGGCCATAGATCACCTGGCCTTGGTAGGCGGCGCGGCAGTCGCCATGGACAAAGCGAGGGGTGAGGGCCGCCCCACCAAGGATTACGGGCACCGAAATCCCCTCCTTATTAAATGCCTCCAGGTTGTCTTTCATGAAGGCGGTGGATTTCACCAGCAGGCCACTCATGGCTATGCAATCTGCCCGGTGCTCCCGCTGGGCTTCAACAATTGCCTCACAGCTTTGCTTGATACCCAAATTTACAACATCATAGCCATTGTTGGTTAAAATAATATCTACAAGATTTTTGCCGATATCATGCACATCACCTTTAACTGTGGCAATCAAAAGCTTGCCCTTGCTGCTGCTCTTTTTCTCTCCATCCGGACCTTCAAGTTTATCCATGAAGGGCTCAAGGTAAGCCACTGCCGCCTTCATGGTCTCGGCGCTTTGCAGCACGAAAGGCAATTGCATTTGGCCGGAGCCAAACAGTTCACCCACCACCTTCATGCCATCCAGCAAAAAGCTATTGATGATCTGCAGCGGTGGATAAGACTCCATCGCCAACTGCAACGCCGCCTCCAAGCCAATGCGTTCGCCATCGATAATCTGCTGCCTGAGGCGCTCCTCCACCGGCAGATCGGCCAGAGAAGGGCCAGAAGCTCTGGCATCTTTTGCTGTAACCCCCTCAAATAAAGTGGTAAGTTCTGTTAGGGGATCGTAGCTGCAAACACCCTGGTCGAAACGGCGACGATCGTAGATTAGATCGCGACAAACCTGTTGATGCTCTTCACTGATTTTGGCCAGTGGCAGAATTTTTACTGGGCTAACAATTGCCGCATCCATGCCGGCTTCGCAGCAGTCATGCAGGAATACACTATTTAGAACAATACGAGCAGCAGGAGAGAGGCCAAAACTCACATTGCTGATGCCCAGCACCACATGTACGGCCGGTAAGTTCTGGCGAATCAGCCGGATTGCTTCAATGGTTGCCGCGGCGTTTTTGCGATCTTCCTCGATGCCAGTGGAGATAGGCAGAGCCAGAGGATCGTAAAAGATTTCATGGGCCGGAATACCTCCCGCCAAGGCATCTCGATAGGCCCGCTGGGCAATGGCGAATTTGCGCTCCGCCGAGCGGGCCATACCATCTTCATCGATGGTGCCCACCACCAGGCCAGCGCCATAGGCCTTGGCCAGCTCTAATACCTTAAAAAAGCGTTCATCACCATCTTCATAATTCGTTGAATTTAGCAGGCATTTTCCGCCGGACATCTTTAAGCCGGCTTCCATTTTTTGCCACTCTGTCGAATCGAGCATCAGCGGCAAATTGACGTTTGTAACCAGGCGACTCACTAACTCCCGCATATCGCTCTCGCCATCACGACCAACATAATCTACATTTACATCCAGGATATGCGCATTCTCCTTTACCTGGTCACGGGCAACTGCCACCAGGCCGTCCCAGTCCTCTTGATTAAGCAGGTCTCGAACTTTTTTGCTGCCACTGGCATTTAGGCGTTCGCCAATGATCAAAAATGAGTTGTCCTGGTGATAGGGGGTAGTGGCGTAGATAGAAGCGGCCGCTGCCTCCGCCTGCAGCAGTGGTCGCTGATGGCGATTGGCCGGGGTGCGCACCTGGCGGGCAGCTGGCTTCAGTTCAGCGGTAAGTTCAGCGAGGCTGCCAATGTGAGCCGGGGTGGTGCCACAGCAACCTCCGATCACCTGTACACCAAGATCTTCTACGAAGTGCATTAACTGCATCTTCATCTCGATCGGCGTAAGTCTGTAGTGGGCTACACCGCCAATATTTTCAGGCAGGCCCGCGTTGGGAATACAGCTAACCACAAAAGGGCTATGGGCACTTAGATATTTGATGTGCTCCTTCATCTGCTCCGGGCCGGTGGCACAATTAAGCCCGAGAATATCGATGGGGAATG
>CANHSW010000269.1 GCA_947463165.1 Cyanobacteriota bacterium | reverse complement strand
GGTGGCGTGGGGCGCCAGCAGGTGACTTGCTGCCCAGGCATTCAATTCGCAGAGGTCCACATCCAAGTCGCCAACTACCATCAGCACCGGACTAACCGTTGAGGCCAGGGAATCAAAGGCCAGATCCACCCTCCCTCCCTGGGAAACCACGGCCCTAACGTGTTGAGGTCTGGCCGCCGCAGCTTCCATGGCCGCTATGGCCCCTTCTTTGCTGCCCAGCAAGCCAATTGGAATCTCGCGTAAAAAGGGCTGGGCGGCCAGCCAATCCAGCATGCCGATCAGATGGTAACTGGTGCTTTTACCTTCATACCAGTTGTGGTTGGGCTTAGACGAGCGATTACTGGGTTCCAGTATGTGGTGCAGCAACAGGGTGCCCATGCCCACCTCCGCTAACAGTTTGGAGAGCAGTAGATCTTGGACGCTGCCGGTGGTTGCTTCTGTGCCAGGTACCACAATAACTAATCCTGCAGCCTCTGCTGGCAGTGAGAGGGTGCAGTCCATTAACTCTGATTGCTTCTGTGATTTTTTTTGTGGCTGCTTTTGCGATTGCCGTTGTGATTGCCCCTGGGGTCGCTTCTCAGATCTCTTCTCAGTTTGCACCTCAGTTTGCACCTCGGTTTGCACTTCGGTTTGCACCTCGGTTTGCACCTCTGATTGCTTCACACATATTAGGGCATCTATTCTGGGTCTATTCGGGTGGCATGGCATCCAGTGGGGACTATCAGCAGTTTTGCATACAATCCGCATCGCTGATGATTGGCTGGGGCCCCGTCGCGGGCGAGAATATGGATATGATTAGAGGAGAATATGCATATGACCAAGGGAGGGTATTGACATGAATAAGGGAGAATAGTGACATGAATAAGGGAGAATAGTGATATGAATAAGGGAGATTGATTGTGTGATCGGGCTTTTGGCTGGGGCTGAATTGCTAAAAAGTGTGATTTTAAATGTCGGCGGTGCGGCGGCGGTTAAGTGGTTTCTGTGCCTGGTCGTCAGTGGTGGTATACGGTTTGGCAGGTTTCGAGCTTTTTGGCGCGATGGCCTGCAAGGCTGGGTATATCCGCTCAACTGTCGATGCTTCCCCTTGCCACTTGGTTTCAACGCTGGAACTTCATTGAACGGGCCAGGTTGGAGCGCCAGCTCTGGGATTGCTTCGAGCGGGGTGAGGATCTGGAATCACTGTTGGCAGGCTGCCGCAGCGCGGTGGCAGCAGGGGAGACTGAACGGGCTTTTCAGCTGGAAATCTGGGAGATCACCCTGCTCCGAATTCGTCGCATCGAGGCAATGATGGCCGATCGCCAGCGCCCCGAAGCTTGAAGATCTAGCTGAAGACTGAATGACTGCATGGCCCTGGCTAATCACTTTCATCCAATGGCCGCCCTTACCGAATGGCAGATCCTGGCCTGCTGATCGCTGATCGGAGCTTGCCTCGCCCCTTGATTTGGGCTGCTGTTATTCAGTGACGCAGCCACTCGGTAGTGCCACCGGGCTGATCGACGAGCTCAATGCCCTGGCTTTTCAGTTCGGCCCGGATCCGATCGGCGCTGCTGAAATCTTTGGCTTGCTTGGCGGCCAGCCTCTGGCCCACCAGGGCTTGGATCTGGGCATCGCTGGGGCCGCTGCTGGCGGCGGTTGTGGATGCTTCTCCCCCGGTGGCGGCAGGGGTAGCGGTCTCAGCTTTGAGCCCGAGCACGTCGGCCAGCTCCATTAGCAGGCGGGCTTGGTCGGCCTGCTCCAGCTGGGCTGCCTGGCTGGCGGCCCCTTGATCCCCCCTTTCAATCCGGTTGGCCAGGGACCGCAGTGGCCTGGCCAGCTCAAACAGCACGGCCAGGGCAGCAGAGGTGTTCAGGTCGTCGTCTAGGGCGGCGGCGAAGCGGCTGCGGGCGCTGCTCAGCTGGGGGCTGAGGCCAGCTGCCCCAGCGGGGTGGTTAGCCACCACGTGAGTGGCTAGCACCAGGGCGGCGTTCAAGCCCCGCCAGCCGCTGGCAGCGGCCTCCAGCGCAGGCACGGTGAAGTCCAGCGGTTTTCGGTAGTGGGCCTGCAGCACAAATAGCCGCAGGGTCATGGGCGATGTGCCGCTTTCCAGCAGGGCGCGAATCGTGGTGAAGTTGCCTAGGGATTTGCTCATTTTTTCGCCGCCCACATTGACCATGCCGTTATGTAGCCAGGTGCGGGCCAGGGGCTTGCCGGAAGCAGCCTCTGACTGGGCGATTTCGTTTTCGTGGTGGGGGAAGATAAGGTCGGCGCCACCCAGGTGAATATCGATGGTTTCACCTAGCTCTTCTCGCACCATTGCAGAACACTCGATATGCCATCCGGGACGACCGGGCCCCCAGGGGGAGGGGAAACTGGGCTCAGCCGGTTTGGCCCCCTTCCACAGGGCGAAATCGAAGGGGTGACGTTTGCGCGCCTCCTCTGCATCGGTCACCCGGCCGGAGGCATTGTCCTGCTGGGCGGCGAGATCTCTACCTGATAATTTGCCGTAGTTAGCATGCTTTGTCACGGCAAAGTAAACGTCGCCGTCGGCGGAATAGGCCGCTCCCTTTGCCTCTAATTCCTGGATCAGGCGACGAATGGCATCAAGGCTCCTGGTGGCCCGGGGCATGCGGTCAGGGGGCAGGATGTTCAGCCTTGCCATGTCCGCCACGAAGGCCTCGATATTGCGCTCGCTGACGGCTTCCATGCTGGTGCCATCCCGGGCGGCACGGCCTAGGATCTTGTCGTCAATATCTGTGTAGTTCTGCACAAATTTCACCTGGTAGCCACTCCAGATCAGATGGCGGCGCAACACATCCCAGGCGATATAGCTGCGTGCATGGCCCAGATGGCAGAGGTCATAGACCGTAACCCCGCAGCAGTAGATGCTCACCCTGCCTGGTTCCAGAGGCTCAAACAGCTCAGTGCGACGGGTCAAGGTGTTGGTCAGCCTCAGGGTCACGGGTGGGGTGAGCTGTGAAGATGTTTGATTAAACCGTAGGGGAGGGCCCTCTCCAATGCCCAGCCCTAGGATCTTGGCCATTGACTGCAGGGTGACGGGTTGATGTGAGCCAAGAGGTGCCCATTCTGCTGATCGCCTTTCGGCGGCCTGACTTGGCAGGCAGGGTGTTGCAGGCGATAGCGCGACAGCGGCCCAAGCGGCTCTACCTGGCCATAGACGCGGCTCGGGAGGGCAATGATCAGGAAGCCCAGGCAGTGGCGGCCACCCGCAGGCTGCTGAGGGAAGGGCTGAGTTGGCCCTGCAGGGTCAATTGGCTAGTGCAGTCGCGTAATCTCGGCTGTCGAGCTGGCGTATTGGCTGCGCTTGACTGGTTTTTTGCTGCCGAGCCGGAGGGGATTATCCTTGAAGATGATATACTCCCTGGGGAAGATTTTTGTCGCTTTTGTTGCGACTTGCTGAATTTTTATCGACATGATGCAACTGTTGGGGCAATTTCTGGATGTAGTGTTGGTCGCAGAAGTGAAAGCTTGGGTTTGCCTAGCTACCGCCTCTCTCGCTTCCAGCCGGTTTGGGGGTGGGCCAGCTGGCGGCGGGCCTGGCAGCTCCATCGCCCTGACTTGAGCGGTTGGTTGCTTTGGCGGGGCTCCAATGCCCTGGCTGACTGGGGTGGTCAACGCTTGCAAAGGAGAATGGCTCCACTATTGGATTCAATTTTGTCTGGTGATTGCGATACTTGG
>CANHSW010000268.1 GCA_947463165.1 Cyanobacteriota bacterium | reverse complement strand
TGCCGGTATCGCCCTCACCGACACCTTCGTGAAGCTAGTTGCTTGGTATGACAACGAGTGGGGATACAGCTGCAAGTGCATCGATCTGATCCGTCACATGGCCACTGTTGGCTGAATTATTCGCTGACCTGTTCGCCGATCTATTGGCTGAATTGTGGGCTGACCGATTAGCTGAGCCCTGCCCCCTGGGGCGGCTTTAGTTGGCCGGCATCGCCTGAGACACCTGGGGCACTCCATAAGGGCCTGCTCCTTTCCCAGCCTTGGCCCAGGTTGATGCCGCCGTGATCTCGCTGCTGGATGGCGCCAGCTCCCGCCATGGCCACTGGCTATTGCCCTGCGGAGGTTACCCCCAGGCCTTCGCGGCGCTGCTGGCGGCGCCCCTGCTGGCCAGCGGTGCCCCAGCCCGCCGCTGGCGCGAGTGGCTGCTGGTGCTGGCACCCCTGCCTGTGCTCAGTTCCCCCCATCAGCCTCCAGAGGGCAGTCCCCAGGTTCACTACCGCTACCTGCTGCGCCTGGCGGAGGGGCCAGCCGCGGCGCGCATCTGCTGCTGGCGGCGCTACGGCGACGGCATCGGTTGGCAGCGCCGTTGTGGTCCGATGGCGCTGGAGCTGTTTATTAGCCACTTCGCAAGTAATGCCAGCTTGCTATCAGTGCCAAACCGGCCCTATGCGGCGCAACTCCAGGCTGCGCCAGCCGAGGTAGCGCCTACTTATATAGCGCCAACTTATATATCGTCAACCAAGGAAGTGCCAACTGAGGCCGCGCTAACTGAGGTACGTCTACTTAGATAGCGACAGTCGCGTTAATTGAGGCCGTGCAGCTTCTGGTTTATTCCCCGCAACTCCCTACTCCGCGACCCCTTTCCTCACAAGTTCCTATTCCGCTACCCCCTCCCCCGCAATTTCCTACTCCAGCTCTTTAATCCGCAATCCCGGCAGCCGGCCTCACCCGCCACCACCCTCTAGCGGGCTTGATACAGGTGTACTAGTATTGCTGGGCTCTGGGGTTGCGCCGTGGCCGGCTGGACTGCGCCATCGCCTGGATTGAGGTGGCGGGGCGGTGGCCGTAGCGCCATGGTGCTGATCGACGGCAACAATTTTTATGCATCCTGCGAGGCGGTGCTGGAGCCTGGCCTGCGTGGTTTGCCCTTGGTGGTGCTCTCCAATAACGACGGTTGCATCGTGGCCCGCAGCGCTGAGGCGCGCGCCTTGGGCATAGCCATGGGCATACCCCTGTTCCAGGTACGCCCTCTCTTGGAGCGCCATGGCGTGGTGGTGCGCAGCTCTAACTACGCCCTCTATGCCGACATGAGCCGGCGGCTGATGACCACCCTGGCCTGGTGGGTGGAAGCGCTGGAGATCTATTCGATCGACGAAGCTTTTGCCCTGAAGGCGCGGCCGGCCGACGGCGGTGATCTCAGCGCCTGGGGCGGAGCCTTGCGGGCAGCGGTGTTGCGCCAGCTGGGACTGCCGGTGGCGGTGGGAATCGGCCCCACCAAGGTGCTGGCCAAGCTCGCCAATCGGCTGGCGAAACGCCATCAGCATGGGGTCTTTGATTTGGGTGCCGTGGCCGATCCAGATCCCTGGCTGGCGAGCATGCCCGTAGATGAGGTGTGGGGCATCGGCCGGCAACTGGCCCGTTGGTGCCGCCTGCGGGGCGTGGCCACTGCCCTCTCCCTGCGGGACATGCCCACGGCAGCGCTGCGCCAGAAGGCTGGCGTGGTGGGGGTCCGGCTGCAGCAGGAATTGGCTGGTATTGCCTGTCTGCCACTCAAAACTGCGCCGCCAGCCAAGCGCGAAACCTGCGTTAGTCGCAGCTTCAGTGAACCGATCTGCGAACTCGCGCCCTTGCGCGAGGCGATTGCCACCTATGTGAGCCGGGCTGCGGAAAAATTGCGCCAGCAACGCCAGCGGGCACGGCTACTCACCGTATTTGTGCGCAGCAGCCCATTCAATGGCACAAGTTTCTATCGCAATGCCGCCAGCGTGGAATTGCCCCTGCCCAGCAATGACACCGCTGTGCTGTTGGCGGCAGCCCTACCCCTAGCCTCCCAGCTGTTGCGCCCCCATAAACCACTGCAAAAAGCTGGCGTATTGCTACAGGGATTAGAACCCTATGAGATCCTCCAGCATCATCTTTTTGCGCCGCTGCCCTGGGAGCAGCAGCAACGCCGGGATGCCCTGATGGCCACCATCGACCGGCTCAATCGCCGCTATGGCGCCGGTACCGTGCGCTGGGCGGCCTGCGGCCTGCGGCCCAGTTGGGCGATGCGGCGACAGCGCCTTTCCGGTGCGGCAACCACCTGCCTAGAGGCCATCCCGAACGTAGACGCAGCAGGCTGAGTATTCGGTGGTGATTAAGTTAGGTATTGAGCCAGAATTGAACATTGAACATTGAACGGGAATTGGCTGAATATTAGGTGCGGATAAAACTTGAATACACCGGAAGCTCCATAGGTGCCTTTTCAAAAAAATGACCATCCGATCCGTGCTGCCCGTGAAGCGACTGCGTGAAGCGACTAGTTATTATCTCGGCATTCAGCATCTAGGCATTCAGCGGCAAAGACCGGCAGCTAGCCCATTGAAAGCCATGGCCAAAGAGCTTATGCTTCTTGCCATCGCACCATCGATTCCACGCCGTTCCTTTGCCATGCCAGCCGCAGCCAGGATTGGAGATCTACACACCTGTCCGATGCAAACGCCCGCCGTTCCGGCTCCAATTCCCCATGTGGGGGCTGATCATTGATCCTGGCGCTCCCACCGTGTTGATTGGCGGTATTCCAGCCGCTTGCATGGGAGTTAACTGTGTATGCGTTGGACCGCCAGATTCGATCATTAAAGGTTCGCGTAGTGTCTTAATTGGTGGTAAGCCTGCTGCCCGGATGGGTGACACATGTGCCCACGGAGACTCGATCGCCGTTGGTTTTCCAATGGTACAAAGCTGACAAGACATCTCTAGGCATGGCCCCACAGCCACGATGGACATCCTTTGCAAAGTAGCCACTGTTTTGAAAAAACAGGCTAAGGGAAGTAGCCAGCTGGCGTAAAATGAAAAGTCTGCCGTCATCCCTGGCAAGGAATATAAGGGTTGTAAATGGATCCAGGCGGCGGCGGGACATCAACTAGTGGAACTGCCTAGTGGAACTGCCTAGTGGCGCTGGACAATGGTGGATATTTACCGATCACTGACAGATTAGTGGGGCTAGAATTAGCGCTAGTAGTAGTGGCGCTAGTAGTAGTGGTGGTTGCAAGTTGAATGTGCCCTATCAGGGCCAGCGGGACAACTATCGAGATGCTTCACGAACCTGTTTCTCCAGTTCATGCGCCATGCTGCTGATGTCGCTAAAGCCAGGGTCAATAAGTAAAGATGATCAGTATGTTCAGGAAGAATTTAAGCGAGGTGATTCCACCATTGGCTCGGTGCAGGTGGCCACATTGGCTCATTTTGGCGTCAAGGCTCAGTTTCTCACCAACGGCAGCCTGGCAAACCTCAAAGCGCAGCTAGATAGGGGAATTCCCGCCCCCTGTGGAATCTTGCACCATGGCCCAGCCTCTGCCCCCAGCGGTGGCGGGTATTGGATTTGCCTGGTTGGCTATGAGAATGATTCGTCATTTCCTGGCGTCGGCTACTTCTGGGTTAATGATCTCTGGGGGGAAATAAAAAAACTCGGATAGCACTTG
>CANHSW010000267.1 GCA_947463165.1 Cyanobacteriota bacterium | reverse complement strand
GGCGGACTCATCCGCCTTCTGACATCAGCCTTGATCGCCTCGCTGTAACGACGCATTGCTCTGCTCCATCAAGCCCCCGGGTTTGCGATTGAGAGGGGTGTCATCTTTCCTGAACGAGGGGGGCCATGGGCCCGGTGGCGGCTAACCGGGAGGTCTATCGCCTGCTCAAGGATGGCGTGCTGGTGTCGGTGCCCGACCGGGAACGGGGCGGCCAGAGCAAGGTGCGGCTGCGGGTGGTCGACTGGGATCAGCCCAAAGAAAACGACTGGCTCGCCCTAACCCAGTTCAAAGTGAAGGGGGATCTCTACGACTGCCGGCCCGATCTGGTGGGCTTCGTGAACGGGCTGCCGCTGGTGGTGATCGAATTCAAGCAGCCGGGTGTGTCGGCCCGCGTTGCTTTCGATGACAACCTCACCCACTACAAAAGCGCCATCCCGCAGCTGTTCTGGAGCAATGCCTTCCTGATCGCCTCCAATGGCACCGACAGCCGCATCGGCTCCCTCAGCGCTAACTGGGAGCGGTTCTTCGAGTGGAAGCGGATAGCCAATGCCTTCGCCCATTCCACGGGGGTGGTGCGGCTGGCCGATCCCACTTAGCGAGACCGGTGTATCTCACCCACAAGGTCGATAGCCATCTCAAGTCCCAGGATCCTCAGGCTGTAGAGCGCTGTTCTGCAGTTGATGAACCAACCCTGTAGTTGTGCATCCCCTGGATAGGTCGATCTCACGAGCCAGGCGACACCGGCCTGTCAGATCGGCAACGCTATATGCAACCCAGCGCAGAACCCGATGAGCCAGAGCAACGACCAGCCCCCGAACCCCTCGGCCGGCGATTCCCGAGACGCCAGCGGCCGCTACCGTTTTCACGCCGGCCAGCCGGTGGATCCAGATCAGGGCGTCCATCCAGAACTGCTGAACTCCGCCTTCGCCGACAGCCCCTCCATCGCCATTCCCCAAAGCCCCGATCGGCTGATCGCCATGCAGGAAAACAGGCCCGAGAAGGATCGCCCCAAGAAGCCCGAGCGCAGCGCGCCAGAAAAGGTGAAGCAGGTGCTGGAGTTGATCAACTCGCTGGACACCAACGCTTACGAAGACCAGCAGATCGCCCTGACACTGGTGCGCAATCTCGAGCAATTCCATGACAACGTCGTCGATGAAATGCAGGACGACGAAGAGGCCAGTCACTCCCAGATCGTCGGCTGGGCGATCGATGCCGACCGCCTGATGCGCTGCCGCATGTTGCTGGAAAGCGTGGACCTTGACTGAGGCGTGTCAGGCAGACGATGCTGCGCATTGCCCAGATGTTCAGCCGACCGTTGGAGCAGCACGACGTTGGCATCGTTGGGATTCAAGGCTGCGGCTTACCAGCGGGGTTTTTGATCGCCAGCCTTGCCGCCACGGCCCGCTCCTCGGCCGCGTGGATCTCCGAGGCCGTGATGCCCTCGCCCTTGGCCTTCACGAGGATGTTGTCGGTAGTGATTTGATCTAGACAGCGGGCACCCAGTTCTCCACTTGCAGGCCGGCTACCACACTGCACAGACCGATCTCGCCTAGGCGGTACTGCTGGAAGCGCTTCAATACCGCCTCTGGCTTGGCATTGATGATGTAACTGCAGATATTGGTATCGAGCAGAATCATGGATTGATCGCATCGCGCGTCTGCTGCTCTGGCTGCTCGCGGCTGAGCACAAATCCCGGCTCAAAGGCCTCTAGGCCGGCTTCCAGCATCTGCCAGGGATCCTCGATTGGCAGCAGCAGCACGCCATTGCCAAAATGCTTCACCGCCACCTCGCTGCCTTGGAAGCGGTATTCCTTGGGTAGGCGCACCGCCTGGCTGCGGCCCGATTGAAACAGCTTGGTGGTGTCGATGGGTGCCAGGAATGCCGATGTTTAACAACGTTAGCTACCGAGCACGCATGCGGCCCTTGGTGGGGCAAGGCTCAGGGCTGCATGGTTCGCAGGTGGGCTTCTGTGGCGCTGTTGGCGTTGGCTTCTTCCACGATGTAGCGGGCCAGCACATTGGTGTCGAGCCCGATCACGGCCGCAAAAGGCTGGTGGCATCGAAATCGACCGGCACCGGCGAGCGCTGGCTCTTGAGCAGGCCGAATCCCCTGCCCACCAGCTCGAAACAGACGCGACTGGCCCGGGCCAGGCTGAACTGCTGGCGCAGGGCCTTGGGGATGGTGACTTGCTCCTTGCTGGTCATCGAGCCGGTGCTGGAGGCATCCACGGTCGAAAACAAGCATCTATTACCTGGTAAGACTGGCGGGGCTGGCGGCCAGCGCCGCATCAATGCCTACTTCACCGCAGACGGCGGGGTGGAGCTAGATATGCCGGATCGTCGCGATCTTCCAACTGATCTGCGGCGTCGTTTTCGGATCGCCGAGCTATATTTCAGTGGCGATTGGGGTGTGGGGCTGGAGAGCTTCAAGGCCGACCAGGAGCGTGATCGATATCAGGAGGCTGAGTCCTGATGAGCCTGCGCATACCTGAACTGTGTCGCCCGCGTCAGGGTGGAGGAAATTTGCCTTATTCGGGCGGAGACACTAAAACCAACCTCTCGCGGATCCAACTGGGATCCCGACGGCAATCCAGGATTGCATAGATGTCGATCGAGGTCTCCTCGATCAGGTAGTAGAGGGCAAATGGGAAACGCTTGATCAGAATCCGGTGAAACCCGTCCACCTGCAGATGGATGCCGGCGTACGCGGGCAGCAGCCGCACATCAGCTTCGATGGCATTGAGGAAGCGATCACCCAGACCTGTGGTCTGGCGTTCGTAAAAGAACCAGCCGTTGCGGAGATCCTCCTTGGCGCCCTCAAGGAGCCTGATGTCCACGCAGCTCAGCCCTCAGCTCACCCATGGCGGCATCCCAGCTCAGGAAGCTGGCCTTGCCCTGCAGCACCTGTTCACGCCGGCTGCGGAGCAGGTCGCCATGCCAGGCGGGAGACACCAGCTGGGCGGGATCCTTGGACAGGTCGGTCCAGAGCAGTTCCATGGCCTGGAGCTTGTCGGCCACGCTCATCTGTGCCAGTGGGAGATCCATTGTCATCGTCAACGCGCCTCCAACCCTTTGCTGCCCTGACTTTAGGTGGATGGACTGGTCCCGGCCCCTGGGTCCCGGCCCCTGGATCCCGGCAAGTCCAGGCCTCGACCCCTCTCGCCTGACCCGCCCTGTCTGAATCCGCCTCGGACACCCGAGCACTTCGCATCTCTGGTGGGTGTGACGTGACCCCCAGAGTGATCAGGCCAACGGCCGCCCCTTCCAGGTCCAACCGCGGCCGCTGAGGGTGCGCCACACCGACACCGGGCCGATGGCGGCCACCACCAGGCCGCCGGCTCCCATCAGCCACCAGTAGTTGAGCGGCATCTGGAACTGGCGGCGGATCCACAGGCGCAGCACCAGTTGCAGGCCGATGCCCGCCAGGGCGAGGGCCAGGGCGGCCAGCAGCAGCAGCCGCTGGCCGGGCAACCCACTGGGGGCGAGCAGCGCGGCGGCGAGTGCCGCAGCCGGCGTGAGCAACCAGGGGCCGCTGAACATCAGCAGCACCACCGCAGAAGCCGCCAGGGCTTTGGCCACATCGCCATCGAGGCCCAGCAGCCAGTTCTTGGTCCAGCCCTCCCATAGGCAGGCGAAATCGCTGTACATGCGTAGCTCGAGCGCATCGAGCCCCAGCAGGTAGCGCAGGCGAT
>CANHSW010000266.1 GCA_947463165.1 Cyanobacteriota bacterium | reverse complement strand
TTGAGGTGAGCTTATTAGCAAGATCATTGGCGATTTGACTCAGACCACGAATCGAATAATAGCGCTTTTCTTCCATATCACAAAAATCTACGTCTTTTTGCATTTTGCTGGCAGCCTGGAGCTCCTTGAATGATTGATTCAATCGGGCTGGGCTGGTGCCGAGAATCTTAACTGTATCGGCCTTGGATAAATAACTGCGATCAAAGCGACTAACCAGCGAAGAGCTGTTTTGAACGATATGCCCCTTAACAAAAGATTCGCGAATTTTTTGTTTGTGCCGGGTAAGAAATTCCACAAAATTATCCCAGAAAGAAGGCTGGGAGTTGGCGCGTATATATTCGGCGATCGCATGGGCACCCCGCAGGGAGAACAGCCGCTCCTGCAAGTTTTTATTGACAAAGCGAAAATGATCCCCCTCGATCAATTCCCATTCATCGTTGGGATCGGCATCAAAATATTGAATTATCTCATCGAGTTTCTGCCGGGTAATCTCCAGGCTCTTGGCCAGATCATCCTCGCCAAGGCAGAAGCCGTAGGTTACTTTTGACATCTTAATCAAGGCTCCGCGCTGATGCTGTCATACATGTTTTTGATCAGATCGAAGATCTTGGCATCTCCGGTTTCACCATTATCTGGATGATAGATCCTGGATAGCCGGTAGTAGGCATCCTTTTTTTGCTGCTGGGTTGCCGATGCGGGATCCAACTCAAGCACTCGCCATGGCCTGAAATACTGAAAAATATTTATACCATTTATGCATCCATATCCATCCTGCCATTCCTCCCCAGGCAGAAAGTCCACAAATTCACGATATAAAGTCTTCCAGGCTTCGTTGCCGGTCATGGGGGGCAGATTCATGCCCTCTGTCTCCATTTGAAATTTTGCAGATTTACGCAGATTTACCGCAGTGGGCTTGCCGATTACGCCGAAATAATTACACACAGCCTCCTTTAGCTGGGCAGCCGTTAGCGCCTTGGGCTTGGCTGGCTTGGCCGGCTTAGGAGATTTGGCAGGTTTAGGATCCTTCTTGCGATGGTTGGCAATCACATAAAAGGCAAACTCCTCCAGGGCCTGCTGGCTGATCTCAGCCCCCGCCAGGAGCTGGTCGATCTGGCTGAGAATCAGTTGATTCAGCTTTGCCGGCGCTGATCCACCAGCCCCACTACTGCTTTGTGCTGGCACGCTGCCGCAGCCTCTTGGCTTCAGATCGGGGTTTTCTAGCACAAAGTAAGCCCAGCGGAAACAAGCTCAATATGAATTGACACCTCAATTCCGCTCAGGCCAAGTTAGGCTCTCCAACCACCCCTCGCCCCCACTCTTGCCCCCTCCAGCCGAGAGCTGATGAAAGGGCCAACGCCAAACCAGCGCCAGCTACAGGCCGAGCGGTGGCACCAACCGCAGGAGCAGCTAAGCCACCGGCCATGGCCGCAGCTGCACCACCAATTAAGACTGGTGGGATGCGGCAAGGGCTTGGGCCATGGATCTGTTCAATCGCCAGTGGAGCACCTACCGCCAGATCGTTGACCACGACCTGATGGAACATCGGGCCCTCAGTGCCGAGCTGGCCAAAGCCCTGAACAGCTATCTGCAACGGCGACAGGCGAAGGCTGAGGCTGAGGCTGGGGCTGGGGCCATCAATGGGAACCCGAATCTCGCCATGGTGGACCTGGGTTGCGGCGATCTCGCCCTGCTGGCGCCGTTGCTGCGCCAACTGCCGCTGAGCTCCTACCTGGGGCTGGATCTCTCGCCCCAGGTGCTCCCCCTAGCCCGCCAGGCCCTAGGGGCCGTGGCCTATAGCTGCCAATTCCAACAGCAAAACCTGATTAACTGGGCCGAAACCCACCAGGGCGAGCCGCCGGTGCAGCTACTCCATTCCAGCTACGCGCTCCACCACCTCAGTGATCAGGCCAAGGGGGATTTTCTGCGCCAGGCGCGTCAAAAAATCAGCGACGATGGCCTGTTCCTCTGGGCCGATGTATTCCGCCAACCTGGTGAATCGCTAGCCAACTATTTGCATCGCTACAGCCAGCGCATCAACTCCAGCTGGCAGGTAATCGAAACCAGTCACCGCGATGCGGTAATTCACCACATCACCAATTTTGATCTGCCCGCCGATCGCGAGCAGATCGTGGCCATCGCCAGCACCTGCGGCTGGCGATGGCAGTGGCTATGGCAGGGCAGCCAAAAAGCAGAAGCCCTGGCGGCCCTAACGCCAATTTGAATCAATTCCTGGGTTGAGCGCCAACAAATCGGAGCCCCCAGTGGGCTAACCGTTCAGCTGTGCTCCCGCAAAAAGGCAATCGTGCCCTGCAATTCCTCCGCGAAGCGATCAATCTCCTCCGGGGTGGTGGTGAAGCTGAGGCTGGCCCGGGCGGTGCCGCTGAGGCCGTAATGGCGGTGCAGGGGTTGGGTGCAGTGGTGGCCACTGCGGATGCAGATGCCGGCCGAATCCAACAGCGCCGCGATGTCGTTGGCATGCAAACCCTCCACCGTGAAGGCCGCCAGGGCGCCGCGATGCGGTTGATGCTCCGGCGTGGGGCCGAGGATGCGCAGCCCCTCAATCGCCTGCAGGCGATCAAACAACTGGCGAATCAACCGCTGCTCCCAGGCCTGGATGCGCGCCAAGCCAATCTCATTTAGGTAATCGAGGGCGGCCCCCATGCCAATCGCCTCGCCGATCGCCGGTGTGCCAGCCTCAAATTTGTGCGGCAGCTCCGCCCAGCTGCTGTGGTCCAGATAAACGTCTTGGATCATTTCACCGCCGCCCAGGAAGGGGGGCATCGCCTCCAGCAGCGCCTCCCGCGCCCAGAGGAAACCCATGCCGGTGGGACCACACAATTTATGGGAACTACCCACCAGGAAGTCGCAATCCAGCTGGGCCACATCGATGGGCAGATGCGGCAGGCTCTGGCAGGCATCCACCAGCAACAAGGCACCAACCCCATGGGCTAAGGCAGCAATCTCAGCGATTGGATTGAGGCAACCGAGGGTATTGCTCACCTGCACCAGGCTCACCAGCCGGGTGCGTTCATTCAGCTGGGCCTTCATATCGTCTAGATCCAACTCACCGCTTTGCGTCAAGCCCACATGGCGCAACCGGCAGCCAGTGCGGGCCGCCAGCAACTGCCAGGGCACCAGATTGCTGTGGTGCTCCATCACCGAAAGCAGCACTTCATCGTCGGGCTTGAGATTGGCCTCGCCCCAGCTGCGCGCCACCAGGTTGATCGCTTCGCTGGCATTGCGGGTGAACACGATCTCGTGGGCGGAAGCCGCCCCCACAAACTGAGCCGTCTTCTGCCGTGCTGCCTCAAAACCCTCGGTGGCCCGGGCACTCAACTGGTGGGCGCCGCGATGCACGTTGGCATTGTCGTGGCTGTAGTAGTGCTGCAACGCCTGCAGCACCTGGCGGGGCTTCTGGCTGGTGGCCGCATAGTCCAGGTAGATCAGCGCTTCCCCCAGGCAGGCGGTTTGGGCCAGCAGCGGGAAATCGGGCCGGGTGAGGGCCGCCAGGTTTTCGGGCATCGCCAGGTCGTCGGTCTCCGCCCCTGGCAGGCCGATCAACTGGGCCTGATCGCTGGCTGCAACTGGAAAAGCCGAGACGGCTGGGGCAGCGGCAGAATTGATCGCGGTGGAGGAGGCGCTCACGGCTGAGGCTGGGACAGATGCGACTGGGGAAGAGGCAGAGACTGCTGCTGGGGTTGGGGAGGCGCTCATCGGG
>CANHSW010000265.1 GCA_947463165.1 Cyanobacteriota bacterium | reverse complement strand
TGGGCGTGCCCCTGGAGATCGCCGTGGCCATCGGCGTGCATCCGCTGCTGGTGATGGCAGCCGCCACGCCGATTCCGGTGCAACTCAGCGAGTGGCTGTTCGCTGGCCTCTACGCGGGGGAGGGGGTGCGGCTGGCCCGTTGCAAGACGGTGAACCTGGAGGTACCCAGCCACAGTGAACTGGTGTTGGAGGGCACGATCAACCCGGGAGAGCTAATCGACGACGGGCCCTTCGGGGATCACATGGGCTTCTACGGCGGTGTGGAAGCTTCGCCGCTGGTGCGGATCCAATGCGTCACCCAAAGGCACGAGCCGATTTACTTCACCACCTTCAGCGGTCGGCCGCCCAAGGAGGACGCCATGTTGGCGATCGCCTTGAACCGTATCTACACGCCAATCCTGCGGCAGCAGATCCCGGAAATCGTTGATTTCTTCCTGCCGATGGAGGGTCTTAGCTACAAATTGGCCATAATTGCCATCGATAAAGCCTATCCGGGGCAGGCGAAACGGGCGGCGATGGCCTTCTGGAGCGCCCTACCACAATTCACCTATACAAAGTTTGTCGTTGTTGTTGATAAGGTAATTAATATCCGCGATCCTCGCCAGGTGATTTGGGCGATCAGCGCCCAGGTGGATCCCCAGCGCGACCTGTTTGTGCTCGAGGACACCCCCTTTGACAGCCTCGATTTCGCCAGTGAAAGGCTGGGGTTGGGGGGGAGGCTGGCCATCGATGCCACCACCAAGCTGGGCCCAGAAAAGCGCCATCCCTGGGGCGAACCACTAAATCATTCAGCGGAGTTGGAGAGCCGCCTGGATAGCCGCTGGGCGGAACTGGGCCTGGCGGATCTGGGCATGGGCAATCCCGATCCGGCCCTGTTTGGCTACACCATGGAGCAGGTGCTGCGACGACTGGCGCTGGCGGTGCCCCGTCCCTAGCGATGTTGCGGCGGCGGGGATTGCAGGCGATTCAGGCCCTGCTGGAACTGGCCCTGGAGCCGCAGCGCTGGCGTTCGGTGCGGGAGCTGGCGGAGTTGCAAAATCTGCCGGCGCCGATGTTGGAACAGTTGTTGCTGCGCCTGCGCAGGGCGGGGCTGTTGGAGGCCCGCCGCGGGCGGCTCGGTGGCTATCGGCTAGCCCTGCCTCCTCCCCAGATCGCCCTCAACCAGGTGCTGGCGGCGGTGGCGGCCATGCCGGGCCCGCTGGCTTCCCCCGGTTTGTTTATGCCCTCCCATCCCTCCAGCGACCCGGCCAAGTCCCTGCTCGCTGCGGAAACTGCCGCACAAACTTCCGCAGCAGCAGCTGGGCAAAACGAGGCGGCGGCGGGCGATCCGGCCAGCCAACAGGTGACCCAACTGCTGGTTTATCGCCTGCAGCGGGCAATGGAGCGGGAGCTTGCCCGGCTCAGTCTGGAAGACCTGCTGCTGGATCTGCGCAGCGCCCGAGCCGCCCATGGTGCCGATGGGGGCCTAATCCTGGGCTGAGCTGTATGTGTCCAACCTGAGCCCAGATTTGGCCTGGGTTTAGTTCAGCTGCGGCGAGCCCGCTGCACGGCCAGGCTGGCCTCCACTGCCGTCACAACCGCCAACAGCAGCAGGCCCAGCAGGCCCACCAGTTGGTTTTGCTGCAGGCGATCGAGCTGGGGCTGGGCTTCCAGCCCCCGGGCCGCCAGGGCGCCGGCGACAAACCAGGCCGTCGACACGGTGGCAGTGATCCAGTAGGCCCGCCAACGCCTTTGGTACAGGTAGCCACTGCCCAGGCCCGGCACCAGGTTGAGTAGGGCCGCCACCCAGATACTTGAGCTGGCGACAATTTGCTGCTTGCTGGGGCTGGCGCTGTCCATCGAGACTGAGTTGCACGAAACCAAACTCTGGCGGCTTTGGCGCCTGGCTGGCGACCTGTCACTCGCCGATCAACTGCAGGCAGAGCTGGCGGCGCTGGGGTCTGGAGCGATGCTCCCAGAGGTAGATGGCCTGCCAGGTGCCCAGCACCAGCCTGCCGGCCTGGAAGGGCAGGCAGAGGTTGCTGCTGGTGAGCGAGCTGCGGATATGGGCTGGCATGTCGTCTGCCCCCTCGTCGTCGTGCAGGTAGGACCGCAGCGGCCCGCGACCGCTGAGCGAGCGGAAACCCTCTTCCGGCACCAGGGCCTGCAGGTGGGCGGAGAGATCGGTGAGCACCCGCGAATCTGAGTTCTCGTTGATCGTGAGTGAACAGGAGGTGTGCAGGCAGAGCAGACAGGCCTGGCCCTGTTGCATGCCGCTGGAGATCAGCGCCCGATTCAGCTCAGCCGTGATGTTCAGCAAGCCCTCGCCCACGGTGATGAAGTTGAGGGTCTGCTGACTCTGGCGGAGCATTTGGGGGGAACTACCTTGCTCAGGCGGGAATTTTCCTAGGGACCGATTGCCCTGTAGATCAATGGTCTTCAAGAGAGATGCTCTTCAGGCCAGCTGGCCTTTAAGACAAATGGTCTTCAAGACAGATGGTCTTCTGAACAAATGTATTCCGGGATGGATGCTCTTGGAGCTGGATGGGCTGCGGGCGGCTGACCCAAGCGAGACTCTGGAAAACCGCCAGTGCGGCGATCCTGCCACCCGAGAACCTCTGCGAAATCAGAGCTCCCTTGGCCGTGGCTCGGGTTTTCCAGAGCTTGCTCTGGTGGATCGTTAATTAGCATATGGCAATCCCTCG
Organism: Cyanobacteriota bacterium; assembly: GCA_947463165.1. Taxonomy (GTDB): domain Bacteria; phylum Cyanobacteriota; class Cyanobacteriia; order PCC-6307; family Cyanobiaceae; genus UBA5018. The sequence goes on along the minus strand of CANHSW010000265.1, from coordinate 1,035 downwards.
CAGCAGTTCAATGCGTACATTTCTGGTGATTTTGCCTGTGCTGGTGGGCGCTCTGGTCACCACGGCCCCTGCCCTGGCCCAGCGTCAGGTGCCCAAAATCGGCACGATCTGCCCGATGGGCTATGTGGATAAGCTCAACGGCCAATGCAGCACCTTGGGGCTTGTCAACTACACACTGCAGCCCACCCATGGCAAGGCCTGTCTGGAGGGCTGGATGAATGTGGGCGGCGGCTATTGCCGCAAGAAGTGAATGGCGAAAAGTTGGGGCCGCTTAGCTGGCCCTGCCATGGCTTGCCCAGCTGAGCTGCCCAGTTGAGTTGGCTGGCCCAGCCGCCTGGCGCAATTGTTACTTGTCCAGGGAGGCTGAGCCTGGCAAGCTCCCTGGCTGTCACGTTTAACCGGCAAGAGGCCTGAGATGTCCAAGGCCCACAGCCGCCTGCGCGAGCACCTGCACACCACCCAGCTGCTGGGCAGCATCCAGAGCTCGCTCTACTACGACCAAAACACGGCCATGCCCAGCGGTGGTGCCAGCTGGCGTGGTGAGCAGTTGGCGCTGCTGGCCAAACTGCTGCATGCCCGCCAATCGAGCAGTGACTACGCCGAACTGGTGGCGGAAGCCGAGGCTGAGCTAAGCGGCGATGCCCCGCCCCAAACCAGACGCAATTTGCAATTGCTGCGCCAGGAGCTGCAGCGCCAGCAGTGCCTCGATCCCGCCCTGGTGGGGGAACTGGCCAGTGCCCAGGCCGAGGGCTATGCGGTGTGGCAAATGGCCAGGGCCCAGGCCGATTTCAGCCTGTTTGCACCGGTGTTGGAGCGGTTGGTGGCCCTGAGGCAACAGCAGGCCGCCCAACTAGCGCCGGTGGAGACCGCCGCCGGCCAAGCCCGCAGCGCCTGGGAAACCCTGGCCCAGCGTTTTGAACCGGATATCAGCAAGCAAAGGCTGGCGGTTTTATTTGCTCCCCTCAGCCAGCGGCTGCCGCAGCTGTTGGATCGGGCAAGCTCGATCCCCCCAGGGGCCAGCCAGGTCTGGGACCT
>CANHSW010000264.1 GCA_947463165.1 Cyanobacteriota bacterium | reverse complement strand
CCACCGCCGCCGCATCCACCAGGGTCCACTGGCCCCGCAACCGCACCAGCGGCCGCTTCATGGCCGCTGCCCGCTCCAGGCTGGCCAGCTCCGCTGCGCTCAGGGGCCGATCGCCCAGCACCGCCTGCCACTCAAACTGAAACAGCCCCGCCAAATTCAGACCGGCGCCGCCCCCCGCCGGGGCCCCCTTGCTTCGCTTGCTGGCGGGCGCTTCCAGGGTGCGGGCCCGCAACCCCAGCCGCTGGCCCTGGCGCAGGCCGCTGGGCAGCAGCAGGGAGAAGCCCGCTTCCGCCAGCAGCGAGGAGCGCTGGGTCACCAGCTGCACCAACGCCGCCTCATCCAGCTCCAGCGCCGCCGGGGCCTGCTGCTCCAGCAGGGGGGCCAGCTCGGGGGCCAGGCGGGTGAGCAGGCCCAGCTGACCCAACACGGCCTCAAAGGCAATGGCCGCAAAACCACTCTCACCGGCCCAGAAGGCGGCCAGGGGCACCAGCAGGCTGGGGTCGGCCGCCGGCCGCAGCAGCAGCTCCACCAGCCAGCGGCGACGGCGAGCATCGGGCGGTTCATGGCAGCGCAGGCAGAGCTGCAGATCGCCGCTGGCCGCCACCCCCTGGCGCACCCAGGCCGCCAGGCCATCGAGCAGGGCCGCTTCTGCACCCGCATCAGCGGCATCGGGCAGCAGCGAATCCTCCTGGGCCAGCGCCGCCAGCCAGGCGTCCGGCAGATTCCCGCTGGGCTGGGATGGCCGCGAGCCGCTGGCGGGCCTGGGTGCGGTTGGGGTTCCGGCCTGCAGGCGCTGCCGCACGCAGCGATCCACGGCGGCGGCGAGGGCCTCGGCCAGCTGCTGTTGGCTGGCCAGGTCGTCAGCCGGGAGCATGGCCTCCAGCCAGGGGCGGTCTTCAGCGGCGGGCAGCGGCCACCAGCGCGCCCGCAATTGACCATCCCCATCCCTCACCAGGGCTGGCACCACCCGGCCCGCTTGCACCAGCAGCTCTGCCATCCGTTCACAGCGGTGCAGCAAGGCGGGGTCAGGGCCCATCGCCTGGGTTACGGATTCACGGGGGGATTGGGCCATGGCTATGAGAGCCCTCTACTCCCCATCATTGATGCCTGCACCATTGATGCCGGCACCATTGGTGCAGGCAATAGAGGTGCCGCCAGGAGGTTTTGCGGCAGTGCCCACCGATTCGCTTGCTGAAACTCGGTAGCCGCACATGACCGGCCGCACCCTCGCCAAACCAGCGAGGACTGCCGGGCACGATGGCAACCCTGCCTTCGCTCTTGATGCGATCAACGAGCATCTCAATACTCTCGCCTGAGCGCATCGTCTCGGGCTTGATCTTCGGGAAAATTACGTAAGTTGCGTCGGGTGATTCAACCTCAAGCGAACCGATTTCCTTAAGAGTAGAGACGCACTGATCTCGATGGGCGAGCAGATATTCAAGGAAGGCGTCGAGCCAAGGGGGGGGCGTGGTCGTAGGCGGCGGGCTGATGCGCTCAGAGACGGGTTGGAGGAACTGCGAGGCAGTTCAACGGCGGAGACGATTTCGCGAACGCGACCGGGACGAGGATCGCAGCCCGCCTGCGTCAACGCATTGAGCATGGAGCCCCTTGAGCAACGCCATGCCCGCCACACCCCCACCGATGCCACCGATGATCGCCACCGGTGGATGGTTCATGAAAACATAAATTAAGCCTTCATGTTGCTCGGACAGTGCTTCCTAGTCTCGGCAAGGAAACATGATTTAATGTATCGATAACTACCTTACCAGTGGGGCTGCCGTCCTCACAGCTAGCCATGGCCACAGCCGCCGCCGCCATCCGTCGTTACTCCCTGTGGTCGGGCAGCAGCTCCGGCTCCAGCGGCACTGGCTTGGATCAGGTGATCAGCTGGCTGGGCCGGGATCCTGGCCTGCGCGGCTCCACCGATGCCCCCTCCCTGGCGGCGGGCATCGCCGCAGCGGATGCGTTGAATCAGCTGATCGAAACGGGCCTGGCCTCGATTGGGCGATCGTCGGCTCTCCTGCTCACCCCAGACGACCTGATCGCCGTAAACACCTGGATACGCTCCAATCCCGCCCGCCTGCAGGCCTTCATTAATGCCCACGGCGACGACGAAGGAGATGCGGAGACAGGCTTCCACCGACTAGTTAACGACGGCGCCAGTCAGCTGTTTCACGGCAACAACCTCGTAAATACGGTGCTCGATTCCGTTTACCACTTCGGCTTTCAAATCGATGCTGCGGGCAACTTTGTAAATGAAGACGGTGCCGCCAACGCCTCTCTGCAAGTGGTGGCAAAGCGGCTGAGCGCCCTGCGGGTGGATGTGGCCACCACCAACACCGAGCTCGACCGCACCACGGAAGCAATCCTTGCGGACTCCGGCCTGGCCAACCAAAATCCGTTGGCGCAAATCAAGGGTGGGGCTGAGGCCGCTAATGGTCTAAACCAGCTCATCCTCGCAGGCCTGGCCTCTGTTGCAGCGGGCACGGGCAGCGATCCCAACCGGATTGAGGTGAGTGAGGTGCTGGCGATCAACGCCTGGATCCGCGCAAATCAAACCCGCTTCGACAATTTTCTGTCTCTACACGGGGATGACGAGAACGGAGAAGAAACAGGGTTCCACCTGGTGCAAAACGATAATGCAAACACCGCTCAATTCGGGCTAAATCTTGTCGATACCGTTCTTGATGGCATCTATCATATTGGCTTCGAGATCGGTGCTGACGGTCGCCTCCGCAACGAAGACGGCAATGCCAACGCCCGCGTCACAGACGTGGCCGACTGGCTCAACTATTACCTCGGTGATCCCTCCACCACCGGCTCCGGCCTTGATCGAATTGTGGATACAGCCCGCTGGGATGCGGGCCTGGCCAACCACACCTCAGCCGCCCAGATCCGGGGTGGTCTCGATGCGGCTAATGCGCTCAATGGGCTGATCCTCAAGGCGGTGAATGCAACGGGGGTAAATTTGGATGGTTGGATCAGCCGCGGTGATCTGCACCAACTCAGCCAGTGGATTCAAACCAACAGCTACGACGATTTTCTTGTCTTGCATGGCGATGATGAAGGCGGGGTGGAAACCGGCTTTCACCTGATCCAAGGGGATGGCGGCAATGTGCAGGCCTTGGGCAACAACCTGATCAATACCGTTGCCGATGGCATTTACCACATTGGCTTCGCCATTCAAGGCGACAACTTTCTCAACGAAGACGGCAATCGCAATGCTGCCCTCGGCGATGTATCTAGCTGGTTAAATTTCTACCTCAATGATCGCACACAGATCGTTGGCACTGGAGGCAACGATCAGCTGGTTGGCACCGATGCCGCCGAGCAACTGGTAGGCCGCGATGGCAATGATCTCCTCGATGGCGCCGCTGGAGACGACCTCCTAGACGGCTCCTGGGGGGACGACACCCTGCTGGGGGGCAGCGGCAACGACCAGCTAGATGGCAGTTATGGCAACGACTCGCTCAATGGAGGAAACGGAGGCGACACCTATCTAGTTAGCGGCAACGAGGCTGGCGGCTGGTCTAGTTTTTCTGGCTTTGATAGCTACAACGACACGGGCACCAGCGGTGTGGACCGGATTTTGGCCGTGGGCCCTGGCGATGTAGATATTGGCCTAAGCGGTTTCTCGGCCAGCAGCGGCATGGAGCGCATAGAAGCAGCTGCTGGTGTTGGCAGGGTGCGGCTGCTGGGCGGCTGGAATGGAGACATCCT
>CANHSW010000263.1 GCA_947463165.1 Cyanobacteriota bacterium | reverse complement strand
TCAGCATTTATAGTCACTGCATTTTACTGGTAACCTCCGTCTCTGTGCCCATAATCTCTGGATTTTGCTTGCGGCAATCAAGCTATATCTATATGATTTTCGGGGCTAATAGTTGGCTGATTGGCTGATCAGTGGCGTAATCAATTCACACGTCTAGCGCGTCCTTTTTTGAGCAAGCCCCACGTTAAGTGAGCCCTGGCATTTACAAAGTTTTTCTTGCTAGTCTGCGCTTAATTTATGGAGTTTTACTTGCTGACCAAGGCTTGTTTGTGAAGTTTTTCTCGCAAGTCTATGCTTATTTGTGGAGATTTGCTCGTCGATCAGGGCTGATTTATGGTGCTACGCTAGACGGTTGGAGTTTGTTTATAGGGCTGTGCTTGGTGGTTAGAGCTTGTTTGTAAGGCTTTGCTTGATGGTCGATGCTTGTTTGTAGAGCTTCGTTTGCTGGTAAGGGCTTGTTTGTAAGGCTTTGCTTCGCTTGCCTTTCAGCGCTTAAAAGCCGCTCGGTGCGGCCAGGTTGCGGAAGCGGGTGAACTGGGGTTCAAACAGCAGCTTCACTGGGCCAACGGGGCCGTTGCGGTGCTTGGTGACGATTACTTCGGTGATACCTCGATCGGTAGTATCGGGGTTGTAGTACTCATCGCGATAGATCATCAGCACCAGATCGGCATCCTGTTCGATGGATCCGGATTCGCGCAGATCGCTGAGCATCGGCCGCTTGTTGGTGCGCGATTCGACGCTGCGGCTGAGCTGGGAAAGGGCGACCACAGGCACGTTCAATTCCCGGGCCATGCCCTTGAGCCCCCGGGTAATCCGCGACAGTTCCTGCACCCGATTGTCGGAACCATTGCCCTCCATCAGTTGCAGATAGTCGATGATGATCAACCCCAGCTCTCTACCGGTTTCGGCCATCAATCGCCGGCAGAGGGAACGCATTTCCAGCACTCCGGCATTTGGCTTGTCATCGATATAGATCGGCATCTGACCCAGGCGGTCGATGCCCTGGCCCAGCAAAGGCCATTCTTCCTGCTGCAGCCGGCCGGTGCGCAGCCGACCGCTCTCTATGCCTGTTTCCATCGCCAGCAGTCGGTAGGTGAGCTGCTCCTTGCTCATCTCCAAGCTGAAGACGCACACCGGCAGGCTGTGCAACTGGGCCACGTTCTTGGCGATGTTCATCGTCAGGGCCGTCTTGCCCATGGCGGGGCGACCGGCCACGATGATCAGGTCGCTGCGCTGCAGGCCCTGGGTCATCGCGTCGAGGTCGTAGAAGTTCACCGGGATGCCGGCCACGGCGGTGCCCACCGAGCGGCTCTCGATTTCCTCGAAGGTGCGGGTGAGGATTTCAGCGGTGGGGGTGAGGCCGAGGCTGGGTTTCTCCTGGCTGATCGCGAAGATCTTTTGCTCCGCCTCATCGAGCACCTGATCCATCGGCTTGCTCTGGTCAAAGCCCAGGGCAATCACCTCGTTGCCGGAGCGGATCAGCTGGCGCCGCAGGAATTTGTCCATCACCAGGCGCGCCACCTGGTCGATGGAGGCGGTGGAGGTAACCCGCTCCACCAGTTCCACCAGGCGGCCGCTGCCGCCCACCTTTTCCAATTGACCTGTGTCCGCTAGCCAGGCGGTCATGGCGGTGAGGTCGGTGGGCTTGCCCTGGCTGTGCAGCATCAGCGCAGTGCGGTAAATCTCGCGATGGGCCGATAGATAAAAAGCCTCCGCTCGCAGCAGGTCGGCCACCCGACCAATCGCATCGGGATCCAGCAGCAGGCCCCCCAGCACCGCCTCTTCCGCCTCCAGGTTCTGGGGCGGCACCGAATCGGGCAGGGCCTCAAAATTGGCCTCTTGCCGCCGGCGGCTGCCCGCAGCTTCGCCGGGGTCGGAGTTCGCCTGGGGGGTAGACGCCATCGGCGGGGGTGGGGATACCAGCTAGAAACAGAACGCCGCCAGACCCCAAGGGAGCTGACGGCGCGGAGAAGATCGTCGAAATTGGGGTAGGTCCCAACCAGGAACCTGCAGGCCTTTAGTAGCTGGCCACTTCCAGGTTGATCTCGGCCGTCACCTCTGGGTGCAGCTTGATCTGCACCTTGTAGCTGCCGGTGCGGTGGATTTCGGGCACCAGGATGTCGCGGCGATCCAGTTCCTTCTTGGTGGCGGCCTCGATCACCTCGGCCACATCGCCGTTGGTAACGGTGCCGAACAGCACGTCGTCACCGCCGGTTTGCTTCTTCACAGTGAAGCGGCCAATGGTGGTGAGGGCGGTGCGGAAGGCTTCCGCCTCCGCCTTCAGGGACGCCTGGCGGGCGGCCTCCTTGGCGCGGCGGGCCTCCACCTGGCGCATCACCGCCGGGGTGACGGGCACCGCCTTGCGCTGGGGCAACAGATAGTTGCGGGCATAGCCGGGGGCCACTTCCACGAGGTCCCCGTCCTTACCCAGGCTGAGGACGTCAGCGTTGAGAACGACTTGTACGCGCTTAGCCATGGGTTCGAAACCGGTTCTGATCGCTGACCGATCGATCAGCCTACGCGACGACCCACTCCCATGCCAGTAGCAGCCCCCTGCTGGGCGGCGGGCAGACGCACCTGGCGGGCCAGGCCGAGGGAGCGCAGCAGCCGGATGTGCTGCCAGGTGAGGTCTATCTGAGGACCAAAGCCATGGCGGGCGCTATGGGGGTAGGCGTGGTGGTTGTTATGCCAGCCCTCGCCGAAGGTGAACGCCGCCACCCAGGCGTTGTTTTTGGATTGATCGCCGCTCTCATGGCTCGTATCCCCCCAGAGATGGGTGGCCGAATTCACCAGCCAGGTGAAGTGATAGACGATCACCAGGCGCAGGGGGATGCCCCACAACACCAGGGACCAGCCGCCGACGCCGCTGGCACTGCCGATCCAGAACAGCAGTAGCGCCAGGGGTAGCTGCAACACCAGAAACCAGTTGTTCAACCAGCGGTAGTAGGGATCGCGGGCCAGGTCGCCGGTGAGCCGGGGCACGGCGGCCATCGCCGGGATGGGGGCGAACATCCAGCCCATGTGGCTCCACCAGAAGCCCTTGAGGCTGCTGTGGTGGTCCACCTCGGTGTCGGAAAATTTGTGGTGGTGCCGGTGCAGACCCACCCAGTCGATCGGACCGTGCTGGCAGCTGAGGGCGCCGCAGGTGGCGAAGAAGCGCTCCAGCCACTGGGGCACCCGGAAGGCTCGGTGGCTGAGCATCCGGTGGTAGCCGATGGTCACCCCGAGGCAGGCGGTGACCCAATAGAGCACCAATAAACTGATTACTGCGGGCAGGCTCCAGAACCGGGGCAGCAGCGCCACCACCGCCAGCAGGTGGATGGTGAGCATGAACAGGATGGTGACCCAGGGGGTGCCCCGTTTCACCTGGGCCATCGGCTCACCGGCCCGGGGCTGGTGCAGGGCCTCGGCACGACGGCTGACGCGATCGCCGGCAGTGATGGTGGCGGGCTGGCGGGTGCTGCGGGCGGCGATGCCCGGTCTCGGCTGGACTGCTGGTGTCGCGGCCATGCTGGACCGACTCCTGATCGTTCGATAGAATGATAGCAATACGAATTCGTATCCTCCCCGAGGCTGCGATGCGAATGGTGTTTCTGGAGGCTTCAGGCGCTTGGGTTATCCGGATGAGCTCGCTGCTGGCCGCATTGCCTTTGCCCATCTGATCCGGGTGTGGCACGAGCGCAATGGCTGGAGTCACAAGGTGCTGCCGGCCCTGGCGGACAGTCTGGGCCTGGGCAGGGTGCAC
>CANHSW010000262.1 GCA_947463165.1 Cyanobacteriota bacterium | reverse complement strand
GGGCAAGGGTGATCGCACTGGCCAGAAACATGTCTGTGGTGGCGGTGCGGCCCCAGCCGATCCAGCCCGGTGTGGTGGCCAGCAGCGAGGCCCCGAGTAGGGCGGTGCCCAGGCGCTGGCTGCCGCCTTGGGCTCTGGCAGGCACCAGGCAGCAGAGCAGCCCGAAACTGGCTATCACCACGGCAGTGGCGGCCAAGGCCCCTGGTAGCCGCGCCGCCCATTCACTGATGCCAAACAAGCGAAAGCTGAGGGCCACCATCCAGTAGCCCCAGACCGGGTAATCGAAAAAAGGGCTGCCGTTCCAGATCGGGGTGACCCAGTCATCCCGCAGCAGCATCTGGTGGGCCACCTCCACGAACAGGGCCTCGGTCTTGTCCATCAGACCCAGGCTTCCCAGCCCGTTGAACAAGGCCAGCCAGCAGAGGCCCAGTAGGGCCAAGCCCACCAGCGCCGCTGGCGGCCAGGCGGCGATCCCTGCAATCGGTAATCCCACCGATTTAGCGCCTGAGCCGCCAAGGGCGTCTGGCGCTAGCTGGGCTGCCAGGGTCTGCGATTCAACTGACGCCTGGTTGACCTGCATGGCCCTGGCAGTCACGGAAAGTTTGGAGGCGTCCGTGTCCTGCTTAGCCAAGGCGATGTCTTCTGGACAACAGACAGAAAACTTTAAGGCGTGTTCCAGACCAGGCGGCTGGAGGCGGCATAGTTCCACACGAATACCACCAGGATTCCGGCCAGCTGGGCCCAGATGGCGTCCCGTGACACGAAGTCATAAAAGGCGGAGGCCAGGCCCACGTTGGCCAGCACCGGCAGGGAGGAAACCAGCAGGAACTTGAACAGGCCCCGTAGCAGTGCTGACCCCTGCAGGCGTTGAAAGCGGAAGGTGAGAGCGTTGTTGATTAAGTAATTTGAACTGGCGGAAACCACCACGGCAAAGGGCAGGGCATGGCTGAAGCTCATGGCGGCCCAGGCCATTAGTAATTGACAGACAACTAACTGCACAACCACGCCGCTTGCCCCCACCAGGGCAAAGCTGATCGCCCGGCGGGGCACCAGCCGCAGACTATAGGTATGCAGCATGGAGATTAGAAAATCCCAGAAGATAGCCAAATCCAATTTAGAACTGCCAGAGCTGCGGGGCTGAAAATTAAGCGGTATATCCACCACCCTCAGCCGTCCTCGGCTAACCGCAAGCAGTTCATAGAGAAACTTAAATCCATTTACATCAACTGCTCTCAGTAGCGGCAGTATGGGATCGAGTTGTAATGCAAAAAAGCCACTCATGTAATCACTCAACTCGGCATAAATGCCTGGAAGGCTTAAGCGGGCGCTGGCATTGGCCCAGGAGGAACCCAGCTCCCGCCGGTTGCTGAGCCCCTGAATCTCCGCCTCGGGATGGAAGCGACTACCAACCACTAGATCCCAGTTACCCTCCAGCAAGGTGGTTACGGCCCGCTGCACTGCCGCTGGCTCGTGTTGGCCATCACTGTCCATAACCAGGGCGACATCACCGGTGGCATTGAGCAGGCCCTCCTTTATGGCGCTCGCCAGCCCAGACCTGCCCACCCTGCGGATCAGTTTTAAACAGGGCTCCTGGCGCGCCAATTGACGTACCAATTCGGCGGTGCCATCGGGGGAGTCGTCGTCGACTACTAAAACCTCCAATAAAAATAGCTGGCGTAGCACTAATAATTGCTCGATCACATGCTCAATAGTGCCCCGCTCGTTAAAGCTGGGCAATACGACTGAGAGCCGGATGCTTGGGTTTGAGCCAGGTGCCGCGGGTTTTAGGACGTGTCCGGGGGCTGGGGCGAAATCGGCCTGCAAATTAGCAGCGTTGAAAGTTACAGTGTAAAGAGGTCAGGTCAAAAAGTTATAGTAAATTAACGGTAAGGCTGGCGATGCTTCTAATCACAACAATACGAGAGATAAAAATGTGACAAGTGAGTTGTAATGGGTGGCATTGAAGAATTGATATTGTAAAAAGATATTGCGGTGGCCAGTATTGAAATGGGCGGGATTGGCAGGAGCTGTGGTTTGGTTTGTGTTCGTGGTTTTCGCCTGGGCTTGGGTTAGGCCCCTTGCCCAGGTCTTAATGTGGACAGGAGCTCCGATCAGGTAAGCCAGCAGGCTTACTTGATGTACTCCTTCAGCACGCCATTGCGGTTGGGATGGCGGAGCTTGCGCAGCGCCTTAGCCTCAATTTGACGGATGCGTTCGCGAGTAACATCGAAGATTTGACCAATCTCCTCCAGGGTTTTCATGCGGCCATCATCAAGGCCGTAACGCAGCCTCAACACATCGCGCTCCCGAGGGCTGAGAGTAGCCAGCACTCCCTCAAGATCTTCTCGCAACAGATTTTTGGCTACATCCTGCTCGGGATTTTCGATATCAGCTTCGATAAAATCACCAAGGCGTGAATCTTCCTCCTTGCCAATCGGAGTTTCTAGGGAAATAGGTAGCTGAGCAGACTTGGCGATAAACCGAAGCTTTTCAATGGTCATCTCCATACTTTCGGCAATCTCCTCTTCCGTGGGCTTGCGGCCAAACTCCTGGGAGAGAGTTTTGGTTGTTTTCTTAATTCGGGATATGGTTTCGTATAGATGAACTGGCAGGCGAATAGTGCGCGATTGATCTGCAATGGCCCGGGTGATGGCCTGGCGTATCCACCAGGTGGCATATGTGGAGAATTTATACCCCTTTTCGTGGTCAAACTTTTCGGCTGCGCGGATTAGGCCAAGACTCCCTTCTTGAATTAGATCTTGAAAGGAAAGGCCTCTATTCATATATTTTTTAGCAATAGATACGACTAGTCGTAGGTTCGACTGGACCATTTTTTCCTTGGCCCTTCTGCCGAGCATCAGGCGCCGCCGGAACTTCACCAGGGGCATGTCCACCAGGACCGCCCACTCTTTGGTATCGGGAAAGTGACCGTGATCGGACTCGAACTGGGCGGCTAATTCCTCCAGCTGTAGCAGGTCGGCAATTTTGCGCGCCAACTCAATCTCTTCATCGGGCCGCAGCAGACGAATGCGACCGATCTCTTGCAGATAAACCCGAATTGAATCTTCTGTATAAACTCCCTTCGGCCCCACCTTGATGCTGGCCAAGACTTTCTTGTCATCCTTGCCTGCATCCTCAGCCTCAAGATCTGGGAGCTCAGCGGCATCGATTAATTCATCGGCAGCGGCATCAAGATCAACTGCGTTATCGAGGGGCTTGGCTTTGGTTGCGGGTTTGGCCTTGGCGGTTGCAGCTTTGGCGGCTGCGGCTTTAGTGGTAGTTGCCGTTTTGGCGGTTGCTTTGACTGCGGCAGACTTGGTGGTGGCTAGTTTTGGGGTGGCCGCTGACTTGGCTGAGGAACTAACGGCAGCTGTCTTGCCGCCTACAGCTTTGCTTGGATCAGCTTTGGCAGCAGCGCTCTTACTGGTTGCTGTTTTGCTGTCAGCGCCTTTGGTGACCGCTGTTTTGCTACTGGAACTCTTCGCGCTGGTAGTTTTAGTGCTGGCAGTTTTTGTGCTAGCAGCCTTCGTGCTTGCGGTTTTAGTACCACCAGCTTTAGTGGTAGTGGCTTTAGCGCTACTGGCTTTAGTGCTTGAATTCTTAGTGACTGCTTTTGTGGTGGCGGACTGGCCATCTACATCGGCTTGATTGGTGACTGTTTCACCATCAATGACTACTACTTTAGCAGCTTTTGGCTTGCTGCTCTTGGTTGCTTTCTTAACGACACCATTGGCCGAGCTGCCCTCGGTAGTGGTC
>CANHSW010000261.1 GCA_947463165.1 Cyanobacteriota bacterium | reverse complement strand
TTTTTTGGCGACAAAAGTGTGGCGACATCTCGTTAACTCAACTTATTATCTTGTTAACGCAAATCATTTTGATGAACAAAAATCAGCTAAGTCCTGACTGTCTGCCCCAGAGCGGTGCCCCAATTGAATACTTAAGTTCTGCGAAGGGGTGGGTTGCCGCTGCTTTTGTGGCTGTGAGCGAGAACGATGACAGCAGCCGCTGTCTGATCCGCATTGGCGATTCAGAGGCGCTTTCGCAGGTTTCTCTGCGGAGCCTGCGTCTGCCGCAATAGTTTTGTTTTCTGCTTGTGTTGAGCCCAGGGCTGGCTCAGCAGGCGGTGTTGGCGGCAGGCTTTGGTTAGCCCAGGAACCAGGTGGGGATCGCCTCGTAGCAGGCGGCATTGTTTTCGTTTTCGCGGGCTTCCGTTTTCCAGCAGCAGCAGCGGCCGCCATCGCGGCTACCCAGCAGTTCGTTGGCCCAGGTCCACACCAGCTCGGCGCTGGCCTCCATGCCCACGTTGGCCATCACCCGCAGGTCGAGGGCCCCCTGTTCGTGTAGCTGTTGCCAGGTGGGCAGCAGGGGGTCGTCCGCGTTGACCAAAAAGGTGTGGTCGAACTGGGCGGCCAGGCGCGCCTCCAGGGACTTAAGACTGGAGAAATCCACCACAAAGCCGCAGTCATCCAACGCCTTGGCCTGGAACCAGAGGGTGAAACTGCGGCTGTAGCCATGCACAAAGCGGCAGTGACCCGGATGGCGCCACTGGCGATGGCTGCAGGGGTAACCCCGGAAGCTCTTGCTGCAGGTATGGACCGCGCGGGAGGGCATGGGAGAGGATCGAGTTGGCGGCCGCCTTGGGCCCCCTGGAATCATTCCAGTTCAATCCGCCCTGGGGCGGCTCAGGCCAGAATTTTCGATTAGCAGCTCACCCATGTCCGCCAGCGGCCCGCCCACAGATGCCCCGATCGGCTCCGGCTCCCTGATCGAAAGCCTGCGCTTCAACGAGGCCGGCTTGATTCCAGCGGTGGCCCAGGACTGGCTGGATGGCGCCGTGTTGATGGTGGCCTGGATGAATCAGGAGGCGATTGAGCGCAGCCTGGCCAGTGGCGAGGTTCACTATTGGAGCCGCTCCCGCCAAGAGCTCTGGCACAAGGGCGCCACCAGCGGCCACATCCAGCGTTTGCGGGGGATTCGCTATGACTGCGATGCAGATGTGCTGCTGCTGACGATCGAACAGAGCGGCGATGTGGCCTGCCACACCGGCGCCCGCAGCTGCTTTTTCGAGCAGGCCGCCACGCCGACGGCGGGCGGACCCACCGCTCCGCCGCCCCCGGCCGACATCTGCACCGAACTGATGCGGGTGATTGAGGGCCGCCGCGATCATCCCCAGGCTGACAGCTACACCAACAAATTGCTGGCCGGGGGCGACAACCGCATCCTCAAAAAGATTGGCGAGGAGAGTGCCGAGTTCGTGATGGCCTGCAAGGACGACATAGCAGCCGAAATCGCTGGCGAGGCGGCCGACATCATCTTTCATTTGCAGGTTGCCCTGGCCCACCACGGCGTTAGCTGGCGGCAGGTGCAGCAGGTGCTGGCCGAGCGGCAGGGGGCGCCAAGGCGGGGCTAAGGGCCCACTTTGCCTCCAGTTGCTGGAACGGAAATCCAGGGCTGGCCGAATTGACCCGGCAGGCTCTGCAGCCAGCGCCAGGTAGCCACATCGCGGCTGGTGAGCCGCAACACCGGCGGTCCAGCGGGGCTGGCGGCCATGGCGTCGCCGCTCTGGTCGCTGTGGCCCCATAACCCGAAGGCATGGCCCAGTTCATGCAGCGCCGCGGCTTGAATCACCTGCTGCCTTTGGCCTGGATTCAGCCAAACGATCACCCTTGGTTCGAGCAGCTGCTGTTGGCGCCGCCGCACCAGCACAAGCGATAGTTGCGAGCGGCCGTTGCTGGCCCGCAGCCTGCCGTTGCCCTCCTCTCGGAGTGGTGGACGGCGCCGCAGCACCAGTACCTGGGCCCGTTGCGGATCATCCACACGCTGCAGCCGCACTAACTCCCCCCAGCTGGCCAGGGCAGCCTCCACGGCCCCAGACCAGCGCTCCGCCTCAGCCGCAGCTCCAGGGCTATCGGCCGGCGGTTCAATCCAGACGCACCAGGAGGGCAAAATCGGCGGCCCCCAGGGGCTGATGGCGATCCGCTGGCGGTAATCAGCGCCTGGTGGCTGAGCTGGCTGGGCATAGCGCTCGGCAAGCGACCGCTGGCCTTGGCCTGCTAGCTGCGCTGGCGGTTCGAGCGGCGAGATGGCCAGGGCTGGTGGGCAGGGATCTTGCCCGGTTAAGCCTCCGGGTGCCACGGCTGTTGATGAAATGGCCGTTGATGAAATTGCTCCAGTGGCGGTGGCTGCGATTAGGTAAATGCCGCTTCCCCACAGGATTTTCCTAGGGGTTTGGACCGACACTGGTTTGAGCATGTATCAGAGGCCTTGGCCGTAGTTGGCTAAGCCAACGCCCCGGGCCATCAGCGTGGCGATCAGGGGGATCAGGGCAAAGCCGGCCAGCTCGATGTTGAGAATCCAGGCGAGGCGATTGGCCAGGGCTTCGCTTACTTTTGGCAATTCACCCTTGCGTAGGGGGATGGCCCAGAGAATGTAGGTGATTGTTGGATAAAGGGAAAGGGTGCCAATAGCAATGTATAGGCCCACCTTCCACCAGAAGACAGGATTTTCCGTATAAAACTCTGCCCCCTGGCCGAAATAGAGCACCCGCAGGATGCCACTGCCCAGCAGGGCCAGGGCCGCCAGTCCATACACCACATCGGTAATAATCATCAAGGTGGCGTCGGCCTTGTTGGGATTTGGCTTGATCAGCCGCCGCTCCAGCACCAGGGCCCCAAAGCAAACCATGATGCTGATGTAGTGCAAATAGGCCACCCCGGCGCGGGGCAGCAGCTCGGGAGGGATGGCGGCAAGCAGGGTCATCGGGTGACTGGGGTCGGCTTGCAACCGTAGCCAGCATCGATACGCGCCTGGGCCAGGGCCATTGGTTTTGGCTGTTGCGTCGTACTGGTCCTATCGTTGAGCTCTGGTGGCCCTCACCACCCTGCTCGCTTTGTGTGGTGGTCATCGCAGCCCAGCGATCCGCCTGCGGGCAAAGCGCAGACTGGTTTGCTGGTTTCCCTCAGGCCGCTGATCGCCATGGCCAGTCTCAGCAACGCACAACTAGACGACCTGCAGGCCTTCATCAAGGACTGGCTGCGCCATACCGGCCGCACCCAGTCTGATTTGCGCCGGGCGCTGCAGGCCAGTTCGATCCGCATGCCGGTGTTGATCGACGAGCTGCAGCGCACCTACGGCCAGGAGGGATTGGTGGGGCTGGCAGCCCAGCTCTGTGGCATAGAAGAACGCTGGCAGGGGGAGGAGGGCTGGGTCCGGCCCCAGCGAGCGATCGGCCTGGATGATTCCCTCGATCAACTGGATCAGCTGTTGCGCGAAATCCGTCAGGATCAGCCGGCCTGAAGCTGCCAGGGCCGGTGCGTCCAGGCAGAATGGAGGGCCAGCTACGAATTTGAATCGATGGCAATCCGCCAAGCTCTGCAAGCTGCGCTGGCAATCGGCAGCCTCAGCTTGGCCCTGGTGCCTGGCCAGGCCCAGGCCCAGGTGGAGAGCTATTTGCTAGGGCCCGGCAGCAACGTGGGACCAAACACCAAGGTGGTGCCGAAGAACTGCGTCACATCTGCGGACGGAACGGTCAGCTGTGATACGCAGCTGCAAAACTCTCCCAGCGACACCCCGGCCAAGCCCCAGTACAGACTCTTCACCAACTGAGTTCAGCTC
>CANHSW010000260.1 GCA_947463165.1 Cyanobacteriota bacterium | reverse complement strand
GGGCACCAGTGATGCAGCCGATGCCTATGTGGCACCCATCAACGACAGCATCGGGCTGTTGGTGGGGGATTTGGCACTATCGAGGCTGGAGGATGAATTATCGAGCCAGTGGCCCCTTTGCCTGGATGGTAAGGCCAGTGGCAAGGTAAGGGCATTCCGGGTGATCACGGCCTGCTGGCGGCTGCTAGCGAATGCAGCCAAACAAAGACAAGCGGATTTAGTATTAATCGATGTGGCTCCGAGCCTGGGAGCTTTAAACCGCTCTGCCTTGATCGCCGCGAGCCAGGTGGTGATTCCGCTGCTGCCTGATCTCTATTCAATCCAGGGCCTCAGGAATCTTGGTCCCACGTTGCAGAGATGGCGCGGTGAGTGGGCTGATCGGCTAGAGCGCAGACCAGACTCGCTACTCAGCGAATCCCTTCCCACGGGTGCCATGCAACCGGTGGGATATGTGGTGCTGCAGCACGCGGTGCGGCTGAATCGTCCCGTGAAGGCCTACCAGCGCTGGCTCGATCGCATACCGATGCAATACCAGCAATCGGTACTGCAACAGGAACCTGATGCCAATGCTGAATCTCTTCGTGATGATCCGAACTGCCTTGCCGAGCTTAAGCACTACCGCAGCCTGATGCCCTTGGCCCAGGAGGCGCGCAAGCCGTTGTTCCTGCTCACGCCAGCCGATGGTGCTCTAGGCGGTCACTACCAGGCGGCCCAGGCCTGCCGAAAAGACTTCCACGCCCTTGCGTTGCAGATCGCCAAACGCTGCGAGGTAGATATCCCATGAACCCCCACCCAGTCGAGCGCCTCAAGCAGCTGGTCGCAAGCAGCTGATCAAAAGCAGCCATCCCCTTGAGACGCCTGCTTGGCCGGAAGATGCCCTTGCGCTGGGAGCGCCGCTTGTGGATGGGGGCAGGGGGACTTGAACCCCCACAACGTTGCCGTCTGCGGATTTTAAGTCCGCTGCGTCTACCACTTCCGCCATGCCCCCGCCTGCGAATCCTAGATTCACGGCAATTCAGCCTGCTGTGCCGTGCCCGGGTTCCTGAGCTCGATCTCCACCGACACCCTGCTGGTATTGGCGGCCTATGGCGCCATTCTCGGCGCCTACCTGGTGGCGGTACCCCTGGCCCTCTATGCCTGGATGGTGAAGCGCTGGACCGTGATGGGCAAGTACGAGCGCCTGGGGGTCTACGGACTGGTGTTCCTGTTCTTCCCTGGCCTGATCCTGTTTGCGCCGTTCATCAACCTGCGGATGGCCGGCCACAGCGAGGCCTGAGCCCATGAACCGCGCTCAGGTGATCCTGGTGGGAGGAGGTGTGTTTGGGCTAGGCGGCCTGGGCTACCTGCTGATCAAGGCCAGTGGTGTAGAGGGTTTTTCCACGGGCATCGCCACCTCAGCCCTGTTGATGCTGGTGGTGCTGGTGTGGACGGGCAGCTATTTGGTGCGGGTGATCAGCGGCCGCATGTCGTTCATCGAACAGCGGCGCCAATACCGCCAGGCCTACGACGCCTACACCGATGAACAACTGCAGAAGCGCTTTGAGTCGCTCAGCCCCGCCGAACAGGAGCTGCTGCTGCGGGAAACCGGCCAAATCGATTAGGCCCCCGGGCACTTCCCGCCTGGCCACTGGCTTGACTACTGGCTTGACTACTGCCCAGAGGAAGGCTGCCTTCAGTGCAGCAGTACCTGGAGGGCTTTGCCAGGAGCTGCGGCATAGGCTCACAGCACCTGCCCCCGACGCGTCGCCGTGACCGCCGCCATGCCTGCCGCCGCGTCCACCAGCTTGATTCAGCAGCGCTTCCAGCGGCTGCGGGCCGAGGGTCGCTGTGCCCTGATGCCCTTTTTGGTGGCTGGCGATCCGGATCTGGCCACCACCAAAGCCGCCCTGCTGGCCCTGGAGGCCAATGGCGCCGACCTGATCGAACTGGGCATCCCCTATAGCGATCCCCTGGCCGATGGTCCGGTGATCCAGGCCGCCGCCGGTCGCGCCCTGGCCGCCGGCACCACCCCCGCCGCCGTATTGGCGATGCTGGCCGAACTCAAGGGGCGGCTCAGCCTGCCGGTGGTGCTGTTCACCTACACCAATCCATTGCTCAACCGCGGCATGGAGGCCTTTTGCGCCGCCGCCGCCGCCGCCGGGACCGCTGGCCTGGTGGTGCCGGATCTTCCCCTGGAGGAAGCCGAAAAGCTCTCCACGATTGCTGCGGCCCATGGCCTCGATCTGGTGCTTTTGGTAGCCCCCACCACGCCGCCCGAACGCATGGCCCGCATCCATGGCGCCAGCCGCGGTTTTACGTATCTGGTGAGCGTCACCGGCGTCACCGGGGTGCGCACCGCCATGGAAACCAGGGTGGCGCCGCTGGTGGCCCAACTCCAAGCCCAAGGAGGCACGCCGGTGGCCGTGGGCTTTGGCATTTCAGGCCCCGATCAGGCCCAGCAGGTGAAGGGCTGGGGCGCCGATGGCGCCATCGTGGGCAGCGCCCTGGTGAAGCGGATGGCAGAGGCCCAAGCCCAGGGAGCAGACGTGGCCGCCGCCGCCGGACGCTTCTGCTCCGAACTGCGCCAGGGCCTCGATCGCTGAATTGCGTCTAGTCGCTTGGCAGCAGCTGGCACAGGCCGGCCTCCAGCCGCTCTAGTGCCGTGGCCAACTCCTGGCCATCGAGCATGCCGTAACTGAGCCGCAGCAGGCACTGGGGCCCAGCTGCGGCAAAGCCAAAGGCCCGGCCGCTCACCGCCGCCACCCCCTGCCGCTCCACCAACTGGCGCATCAGGGCATCGCTGGCGAGGGGCGAGCCGTTTGCTGCCACGAGGCCCTCCACCACCAGCAGGCCATAGAAGGCGCCGTCGGGTTCGGCCCAGAGCCGCACGGGCAGCCCCTGGCGCTGCCACTGGGCCACCGCCGCCAGCAATTGCCGTCGCCGCGGCGCCAGGCTGGCCACCTGCCGCTGACACCAGGCGGGATCCACCGCCAGGGCCGCCCGGGCCGCCAGCTGGGTGATCAGCGGCGGAGCGATCTGAACCGTATCCAGCACCTTGGCCAGGGCCGGCAGCAGCTGGCGGGGCACCGCCCCATAACCGATGCGCCAACCCGCCATGCCAAAGGCCTTAGACAGCGAATAGAGCGAGATGGTGTGGGCCGCCGCCCCAGGCTGGGCCCCTGGGCTGGCATGGGCTGTGGCGCCTTGCACAAACACCTCGTAGGCCTCATCGCTGATGTGAAACAAACCGCGCTCGGCGCAGAGTTGGTTGATCTGGCGCAACAACTCGGGCGGCATCACCACGCCGCTGGGATTGTTGGGCGACACGGTCACGATCGCCCTCGTGCGGGGGGTGATCGCCGCCGCCAGCTGCTGGGGATCGGGGAAAGCTCCAGCGGCCACCGCCACCGGCTGGCCCCCGGCCAGCTGCACCGCCATCACGTGGTTGAAATAAAACGGCAGCGGCAGGATCACCTCGCTGCCCGGCTCACAGATCGCCTGCACGATCACCTGGAAGGCCATGTTGCTGCCACCGGTTACCAGCAGGGCGGCGCCATCTAAATCAAGGCCGTTTTGGCGGCGGAGCTTGACAGCGATCTGCTCCAGCAGGGCCGGATCTCCATAGGTGGCCCCGTAGCGATCCAGGCCAGTCAGCGGAATTTGGAGGGCTGCTTGCAGCGCTTGGGCCACCGCCGGCGGCGGTCCCCAATTCACCATCCCCTGGGCCAGGGAGAGGGTATGGGGGTGGGCGCGGATCAGCTCACCGAGCACCGGAATCACCGGCTCCAGCACGGCATCAAGCCGACGGGCGGGGCCGGGAGACATCGGCGCT
>CANHSW010000259.1 GCA_947463165.1 Cyanobacteriota bacterium | reverse complement strand
GGCAATGTGTGGGAGTGGTGCCTGGATCAATCGCATGCCAATTATAATGGAGCACCACAAGATGGCAATGCCTGGCTAGATCTGGATGCCAATAAAGATAATGATAGGCTGCTGCGCGGCGGCTCCTGGTACAGCGACCCCAGGAGCTGCCGCTCGGCCTGCCGCTTCCATCACCGGCCCGGCAACGTCGACGACGACGTCGGTTTGCGTGTGGTCTGCCTCCCCCAGGGCTGTTCTTCTACCGCTGCGCGGAAGCCTGGCGGCTAGAGCGCTTAAACTCTCAATCCCTTAGCCATTGGATTTTCTTAACCCTTGGCTGTTTGTTTATGGCTGTTCGTTTATGGCTGTTGCGGGATGGCGCCGTAAGGCGCCCGCAAAAAATCATTCGAAACGAGCTACCACCGCCGCCGCGAAACCGGAGCAACTCAGGGGGGCTACGGGAGGTTCCATTAGACGGGCCAGGTCGTAGGTGACTTCGCCGGCGGCGATGGCGGCGCTGAGGCCCTGGGTGATCAGGTCTGCAGCTTCCTGCCAGCCCATGAATTCGAGCATCATTACGCCGCTGAGGATCACGGAGCCGGGGTTGATGCGATCCAGGCCGGCGTGTTTGGGGGCGGTGCCATGGGTGGCTTCAAAAATGGCCGCCTTATCGCCGATGTTGGCGCCAGGGGCCATACCCAGGCCTCCTACAACTGCGGCGGCGGCATCGGAGATGTAGTCGCCGTTGAGGTTGAGGGTGGCGAGGATCGAATACTCCTGGGGCCGGGTTTGGATTTGTTGGAAGATGCTGTCGGCGATGCGGTCATCCACCAGCACCATCTGGCGCCACTGGCCATTGCCGTGGCTGGCGCCGATGGCATCGATCACCCCCTGCACTTCTGAGCAAATAAACTGTTTCTTTTCGGGGGTGAGGGCGTCGTAGCCGGGTTCGATTTGACGGGCGTTGCCCTCCACACTCAGGCCCGGATCCCGCTCCAGGTTGTCGAGGATCCAGCTTTCGCGTTCGGTGATGCAATCGGCGCGGAATTCGGTGGTGGCCAGCTCGTAGCCCCAGTCGCGGAAGGCCCCCTCGGTGAACTTCATGATGTTGCCCTTATGCACCAGGGTCACGTGGCGCTTATTTCCCTCCAGCCGCAGGGCGTGTTGGATCGCCTTGCGGATGTGGCGCTGGCTGCCGTTTTTGCTCACCGGTTTGATGCCGATGCCCGAACCCACCGGAATTTGACGGTTGCCGAGTTTGCCGTTGGCCGGAATTACCACCTCATTGAGATGTTTGATGAGATCGAGGCCCACGGGATCATTGGCCTCCCACTCGATGCCCATATAGATATCTTCCGTGTTCTCGCGATACACGATCACATCTAAATCTTGAGGTCGCTTGTGGGGGCTGGGGGTGCCGGCGTAATAGCGGCAGGGCCTCACGCAGCAATACAGATCAAATATTTGGCGCAGGGCCACGTTCAGCGAGCGGATGCCGCCGCCGATCGGCGTGGTTAGCGGCCCCTTGATCGCCACCCCGTATTCCTCGATGGCGGTGAGGGTGTCTTGAGGCAAATATTGATAGGTGCCGTAGAGGTCGCAGGCCTCGTCGCCGGCATACACCTTGAACCACTCGATGCGGCGCTCGCCGCCGTAGGCCTTGGCCACCGCCGCATCCAGCACCAGCTGGGTGGCGGGCCAGATGTCCACGCCGGTGCCGTCGCCGCGGATGAAGGGGATGATCGGATCGTTGGGCACCACCGGCTGGCCCTGCTCGAAACGGATGGCGGTGCCGCCGCTGGGGGCGGTGAGCTTCTCGTAGCTGGCCATGGGGCCCGGGCGCAGGGTGGTGGTGAATCAGCCTATGTCTGCGCTCAAGTGCGGAAAGTTATTGGTGATCGGCGCGGGGGCGGGTCGCTGTGCTGGGGCCTGCGGATGTCGGCAACTGCCGATCGCCGTCGCGCTGCCCGCCAACTGGCCCCAACATGGGGGCATGAATGCTGCCGACCAGGCTCGATCGCTGGAATTGGCCCAGGCCATCGCCTCGGTGGCGGCCCTGTTCCGAGAGCATTTTCCCGATGCCCGGGCCAACCTCAAGCCCTGGCGCGACGACCCCTACACCCGGGCCTACGGCGAGCCCGAAACCGTTGATCTGTCTTTCCACTTTCCCGGTTGGAGCCCCCGCATCCAGTGCCGCTCCGTGCTGGTGCAGCTGCGGCTGGCTGCGGCTCCGGGCTGCGGCGATGCGGCGGCCGGCCGGCCGCCATTGCTGGGGGTAAGCCTGCGGGGGCTCACCTACGCCGGGGAGCGCTGGTCGCTGGCCACGGTGGGAGATTGGCGGGCCAGCGGCCCCCACCCGCCCAGCCCGGCGGTGGAGGAGATCCTGCGGCTGTTCTGCCGCCAACTGTTCCAGCTGTTTGAGACGGCCGGCTGGGACCGCGATGACGGCTCCGCTTCCGGGCCCGCTGCGGAAGCCGCCTGAGTCAGCACGTAACCCTTCGCAATCTTGTCGCCTTTGTTGCGAATCCTCCCTTTAGTTTGGGTTATCTGCCCGTGCCGCACCGAGGACCGATGTCTGTCGCCCTGGCTTCCCAGCTCCGTGAGGGAACGAAGAAGGCCCACACCATGGCCGAAAACACCGGCTTCGTGAGCTGCTTCCTCAAGGGGGTGGTGGACAAGGCCAGCTATCGCACCCTGGTGGCCGACCTCTGGTTTGTGTACTGCGCCATGGAGGAGGAGATCGGCCGGCTCGCCGATCACCCCGTGGTGGGTCAGATCAACTTCGCCGCCCTCAACCGCCGCGAATCGCTCGAACAGGACCTCGCCTTCTACTTCGGTGGTGACTGGCGCAGCTCGATCAAGGCCACCCCTGGAGCCCAGGCCTATGTGGCCCGCCTCCACAGCGTGGCTCAAGAGGCCCCCGAGCTGCTGGTGGGCCACCACTACACCCGTTACATCGGCGACCTCTCCGGCGGTCAGATCCTCAAGAAAATCGCCCAGAAGGCGATGAACCTGGGCGAGCACGACGGCCTGCGCTTCTACGAGTTCGACGCCATCGCCGACGAGAAGGCTTTCAAGGTCAACTACCGCGCCGTGCTCGACGGCCTGCCGATCGACCAGGCCACCGCCGATCGGATCGTGGCGGAAGCCAACGAGGCTTTCCACTACAACATGAAGATGTTCCAGGAGCTGGAGGGCAATCTGATTGCCGCCATCGGCAAGGTGCTCTTCGGGTTCCTCACCAAGCGCCAGCGCTCCGGCAGCACCGAGGCCGTGCCCGCCTGAGGGTGAGGGCTGGCCTGGCTCCCGCGCAACCGCCTGGCACAGGGCCCTGTGCAGGAGATCGCCGTCCACTGGACCCTCCTGATTGTTGAGGGGGGCATCGCCGTTGCGCTCGCCTTCCCTCCTGGCGCTGGGGATCGACCAGTGGCGGCCACTTTTTTCGGCCATGTGGCGATCACTGAATTGACTGGCTGGCGGGGCGGCGGCCCTTCTTGGGGCACGGGTACGATTGCTGTAAAACCCTGATCAGATGTTTCGCAAAAGCCAAACCTTCAAGAGTTTGGTGCGACTTCTGTCCCAATTGCCGCGTCGTCGTAAGCGGGCGCTGCTGCGTCTGGTACCCCTGGCGGTCCTCGTCGGTGTTGCCGATCTGGTGGTGGTGGCGTTGGTGGCCCGATTGTTCACCGTGGTCGTGGGTGAACCCAACCGGCCTGCGCTTCCCTGGCCTGCGCTTGTGCCGGAGAACCCGGTTTCAAAGGTATTGATCCTGGTGCTGGCCTTTATCACTGCCAGTTGGATCGCCTCCCTTTCCAAGTTGTTTCTGCGAGCCTGCCAGCTG
>CANHSW010000258.1 GCA_947463165.1 Cyanobacteriota bacterium | reverse complement strand
TCGGCCACGCCCTACTCCAGGCAGATAAACGCAAACAATTCGCCAAGGGATTAAAGATTTTGTTGCCAGGGATGAAGTGACGCAAAGAGTTTTCTCTGGCGTTGTTCCCTGCTCCGTCTGCTGGGCTGGAGCAGGCAGTCACCAGGTGATTCGCCAATGCTTGCGGTCGATCCGTGCCGGCATGCAGACGGTGCTGCAGGAAATCACGGCGCTGCTTGAGATCGCGCTCAGGCAGCCGCAACCCGGCACGAGCTGAGATTTTCAATCAGCCCTGGCCCTTCGCCCATCTGGCAACCTCTTGCCCCTGGCTAAAAGCACAGCAATAGCGAAATCCCAGGCAAAAGTGCCTAGGCTTGGGTTTATGCCCATCCTCTCCTGGCCGCGCCTGGCCCACCGTGAGCGGTTGCCGGAGCTGATGGACCAGCCCGGACTCGATCCCGAACTGCATGCCCAGGCCCTGGTGGGCTTGAGGCGCATCAATGCGGTGAGTCGTAGTGCCGCCTGCCTGTTCGAGCCGATTCGCGCCCTGGCCCGCGCCCTGCCCCCAGACGCCGCCCCGCTGCGGTTGCTGGATGTGGCCTGTGGCGGCGGCGATGTTGCCCTCGACCTGGCGGCCCTGGCCCAGCGCCATGGCCTGGCCCTGGCTGTGGAGGGTTGCGACATCAGTCATCAGGCCGTCGCCCTGGCCGAGGCGAGGGCTCAAGAGCGGGGGCTGGAGGCCTCCTTTTTTGTGGCAGATGTGCTGGCGGATCCCCTGCCCGATCGTTTTGACATCGGTTTTGACGTCATTGTTAGTTCACTGTTTCTGCATCACCTCGATACGGCCGATGCTGAAACCCTGTTGGCCCGCCTCGCCGGCAGCAGCCGCCAGCTGCTCTTGATTAGCGATCTGCTGCGCACGCCGCTTGGCTACGGCCTGGCCTGGGCCGGCACCCAGTTGCTGTCGCGCTCGCACATCGTGCACATCGATGGTCTGCTTTCGGTGCGAGGGGCCTTTCAACTAGCCGAGGTGGCGGCCATGGCCAAACGGGCCGGCCTCGATGGTGTGGATCTGCGGCGCTGCTGGCCCGAGCGTTACCTGCTGAGTTGGGCCCGTGGTTGATCCATTGCCCAGCGGTCGCTGGCCCGTGGTGGTGGTGGGGGCCGGACCCGCCGGCGCCCTGGCCGCCCTGGGGCTCGCCCGCCAGGGGGTGCCGGTGCTGTTGGTGGAGCGGCGCCGTTTCCCCCGCTGGAAGGTGTGCGGTGCCTGCCTCAGTGGCCAGGCCCTCGCCGCCCTGGCGGAGGCCGGCCAGACCCCCCTGCTCGATCAGCTCGGCTCCCGCCCGCTGCGCTCCGTGCAGCTGGGCCTGCAGGGAACCCGCACGGAGCTGGCCCTGCCCGCGGGGCGGGTGCTCTCGCGGCTGGCCCTGGACCAGGGGCTGGTGCAGGCGGCCGTTGCCGCCGGTGCCACCTTGGTGCCCGAGGTGATGGCCCAGCTGGGGCCCGCCGATGCAGGGGCCCGGGCGGTGCAGCTACGCCGCGGCAGGGAGTCCGCCACGGTGCAGGCCGAGCTGGTGCTGGTGGCTGCGGGGCTGGCCCACCGTTGCCTGCAGGATTTGCCGGAAGCGGACAGCCGCGTCCAACCTGGCTCCCGCATCGGCGCCGGCTGCCGGCTGCCTGCCTCCCACCAGGGGCCCCAGCACCCGGCGATCGCGGCCTATGGCGATGGCCGGCTGCACATGGCCATTGGCCGCCACGGCTACGTGGGCCTGGTGCGCCTTGAAGATGGGTCCCTAAATGTGGCCGCCGCCTTCGATGGCGCTGCCCTGGCCGCCGCCGGCGGGGCTGCCGCAGCGGCCAGCCAGGTGCTCCGAGAAGCCGGCTTTGAGCCCTTGCCCGGCCTCGCCCTGGCCGACTGGCAGCGCACCCCCGCCCTCACACGCCGCAGCCGCCCCCTGGCGGGCAATCGCTATCTGCTGCTGGGCGATGCCGCTGGCTACGTGGAACCATTTACGGGGGAAGGGATGGGCTGGGCCCTGATGGCGGCCCTCAGCAGCACCCCCCTGGCCCTCGCCGCCCTGAACAACGGCTGGGATGAGCAACTCGCCCGCGACTGGAGCCGATCTCAAGCCGCCCTAATGGCCCGCCGCCAGCGGCTCTGCCAGGCCCTGGCCCTGGTGCTGCGGCGTCCCTGGAGCAGCCGTTTTCTATTTGACGCCCTGCACCGCTGGCCCAGCCTGGCCGACCCGCTGCTGGCTTCCCTGCACCGACCCGCCCAGCACCGGCCCGCCTTGACGCCGCTGCCAACCCCATGCCCGTAACCCTGCTGGGGATCGGCACCGCCCTGCCATCCCATCGCCTCAGCCAGGCCGAATCGGCCGCCATGGCCCAGCGCCTCTCGGCAACTAACGACGTGCAGGCCACCTTGCTGCGGCGTTTGCAGCGCCGTTCCGGTGTGGCCTTCCGCCACAGCGTGCTGCTGGCCGATGCCGCTGGCCCCCTGCCGGATCGCCTGCCCTTCTACGCAGACGCCAACCCCACCACCGCCGAGCGCATGGCCCGCTTCTCGGCCGAAGCCGGACCCCTGGCCCTGCGGGCCACCAGCGCCGCCCTGGCCGCCGCCGCCGTGGAGCCGGCTTCGATCACCCATCTCATAACTGTTTGCTGCACCGGCTTCCAGGCCCCCGGCTTCGATCTAGACCTGATCCAGGGGCTCCCCTTAGATCCAAATGTGGCCCGCACCCAGGTGGGTTTCATGGGCTGCCACGGGGCCCTCAACGGTCTGCGCGTCGCCCACGCCTTTGCCCAGGCCGTCGCCGGCTCCAGGGTGCTGATCTGCGCCCTCGAACTCTGCAGCCTGCACCAACAACCGGGCTGGCACCCCGAGCGGGTGGTGGCCAATGCGCTATTTGCCGATGGCGCCGCAGCTGCGGTACTGGCCGCCGAACCGCCCGCGCCAATGGGCTCCCCCTGGCGGCTGCTGGCTTCCGGTTCCACGCTGCTGCCGGATAGCGCCGATGCCATGGCCTGGACCATCGCCGACCACGGTTTTGAAATGGGCCTCTCGCCAAGGGTTCCGGCCCTGATCGCCGCCCGCCTGGCCCCCTGGCTGGATGGCTGGTTAGCAACCCAGGGGCTCGATCGGGCCGCCATCGGCTCCTGGGCCCTGCATCCGGGCGGACCCCGCCTGCTGGAGGCGGTGCGCGATTGTCTTCACCTACCCGCCACAGCGATCGAACCCTCCACAGCGGTATTGCGGGAATGCGGCAATATGTCGTCGGCCACGATCCTGTTTATCCTCGATCGCCTCAGGCTTGCCGGGGCACCCCTGCCCTGCGTAGCCCTGGCCTTCGGCCCAGGCCTCTGCGTTGAGGCCGCCCTGCTGGGGTGAGGCCCCGGGGGGGGTATCGATGTGATCAGACAAAGTGATCGCACAAAAATGTAATCGTACAAAACAAGATCAACCCTTCATATCCAGCGACGCAAAGCAGCCAGAGTGTCCGAGGGATTTGTGTTGAAGCAAATCTTGGAATTAGGAGCTTGCTCATGAATAATGTTGATAAGCTTCTCGAAAAGAATTAGATTACTCGGCACATCTCGGACGCCCGCCCCAATCAAAATGCAGTCGTATCTATGCTTTTGAAGCTCTGCGGTTACCACCGCCTCAGCTGTCTCACCAAAGTCAATAAGGCAATGCTGTGCATCATAGCCAAGAGACCTAAGGCCCTCTTCCGCTGCGGTGATTCCCGCCAACACCTTCTCGGCATTTAGACCTGGGAATGCAGCGAAGTCTGGCGATGAGAAATCAATAAGCGAAGGGTCTAAGCCGATAATCACAACGCGCTTTCTTGCGGTGTTTTT
>CANHSW010000257.1 GCA_947463165.1 Cyanobacteriota bacterium | reverse complement strand
GGCTATACTGGTTCTCTCAATAATCTGCAAATCATATAATTTTATCACTGACAGGACCCGCGCCATCACTCTTGAGCGTCTCAGGAAATGAAGCAATAGATTTGCTTATGAGCACCTAGGAAAATTCCCATTCGGCTGTTGCGAATCAGAGGTTTGTAAGTCGTTGCAACGCTTCTCGTGTCAACAGATCGGTGAGAGCTGGAATCTTTCGAGGTGCCCTTACTATTTCGGCTGATTGCTTTGGAGGCAATGTCAAGGCATTGCGCCGGTGGCATTATGGCGATTCCCCATAGCAGCAGCAGTCATACCCAGCTGCGGCGCCTTTAAAGCTCGGGCAGCTGCGGTTCGCGGTTTGGTGCGTCAAGGGGGCGGGCTAGGGCCTGGCCGAAGCTGTCGAAAAGGCGCCAGCCGCGGGGATCTAGATCTAGATAAACGGTTTGGCCCACCACCAATTGATATTCAGGCCCGCTGCGCACCTGCACCAGATGACCTGTTTCGGCCAGGCGGCAGCCGAGCAACTGCTCGTTACCTAGGGCCTCGATATGCACCACTTCTGCCGGCAAATTGCGGTTCGCGGCCGGCGCTAGCCGCAGGTGCTCGGCCCGCAGGCCGCCGCAGAGCTGCTGGCCAATGCGGCTGGCCAGCTGGTCCGCCAGCGGTCCCTCCACAGCAAAGCGCCGTTGGCCCAACTGCAGTTGACCAGCCGCCACCACCTGCACCGGCAGCAGGTTCATCGGCGGGCTGCCGATGAACTGGGCAACAAATTGATTCGCCGGCCACTGGTAGAGCTCCAGGGGCGTACCGAGTTGCTGCAGGCGGCCGCCGTGGAGCACGGCGATGCGATGGCCCATGGTCATCGCTTCCACCTGGTCGTGAGTTACATAAAGAGTGGTGGTGCCCAGCCGCCTCTGCAGCTCAACGATCTGGGCCCGGGTACCGGTGCGCAGCTTGGCATCCAGGTTGCTGAGCGGTTCATCCATCAAAAACACCGCCGGTTGCCGGGCGATGGCCCTACCCAGGGCCACCCTTTGCTTCTGGCCGCCGGATAGCTCCTTGGGCAGGCGTTGCAGCAGCGGCTCCAGCTCCAGCATCTCGGCCACCTCGGCGATGCGCCGCTCAATCCGCTGCTCCCGCGGTGAACTGCATCGCAACGGCCAAGGCAGCTGGCCCGTGGCCCGGTGCAGGCTGTCCTGGAGCTGTTGTTGCAGGCTGCGGGGCCGGCTGCGCCGCAGGCCAAAACCGATGTTGTCGGCCACCGAGAGGTGGGGATAGAGGGCGTAGCTCTGGAACACCATCGCCACGTCCCGCTGGGCCGGCCGCAGCTGGCTCACCGGCCGATCCGCCACCCAAATCTCACCACTGCTGGGTTGCTCCAGCCCCGCCAACAAGCGCAGCAGAGTGCTCTTGCCGCAGCCAGAAGGGCCCACCAGCACCAGGAATTCGCCATCGGCCACCGCCAGGTCCAGCTGCTGCAATACCGGCACTGGTGATGCCTCGCCCTGGCCGCTCCCCCGCCGGGGTGGATAGGTCTTGCTGACCTGTTGGAAGCGAACCTCGGCCAATGCGGCACTCCGACCGGTGAATCCTAGGTTGGGAGATTGATCGGATCGGGCCGCCGCCCGTAGCCAGCGCCCTTGCAATTCATCGATCAGGCCCGCATCGCCGTCAAGGCCGGTCGCGGTGGAGATGGAATCGTGGCCTTTCGCCGCGAAAAGTACGTACCGGCAGGGGGACCTTCCGGTGGCGACGGCGGTCGCGGTGGCGATGTGCTGCTGCGGGCCGACGCCAACCTGCAAACCCTCCTCGATTTCAAGTACAGACGCCTGTTTGAGGCGCCAGAGGGCAAGCGCGGCGGTCCCAACCGCTGCAGCGGTGCCAGTGGCGACCACATGGTGATCAAGGTGCCCTGCGGCACGGAGGTGCGCGACCTGCGCACCGGCATTCTGCTGGGCGATCTGGTCAACGCCGGAGATGAATTGCTGGTGGCCGCCGGCGGTCGCGGCGGCTTGGGCAACGCCCACTACCTCAGCAACCGCAACCGGGCACCAGAAAAATTCAGCGAAGGCCGCGACGGCGAGCAGTGGATGCTGCAGCTGGAGCTGAAGCTGCTGGCCGAGGTGGGCATCATCGGCCTACCCAACGCCGGCAAGAGCACCTTGATCTCGGTGCTCTCGGCGGCTAGGCCCCGCATCGCCGACTATCCCTTCACCACCCTGGTGCCGAATTTGGGCGTGGTGAGGCGTCCCAGTGGCGATGGCACCGTGTTTGCCGATATCCCCGGCCTGATTGCCGGTGCGGCCCAGGGGGCCGGCCTCGGCCACGACTTCCTGCGCCACATCGAGCGCACCCGGCTGCTGATCCACCTGGTGGACGCCAGCTCAGAAACGGTGGCAGCTGATCTGGAGATCGTCAGTGGTGAACTGGCGGCCTACGGCCACGGCCTGGCCGGCCGACCGCGCCTGCTGGTGCTCAGCAAAATTGAATTGCTGGAACCGGTGGCGGTGCAGGAATTGCAATCTGAACTCAGCCAGCTGACTGGCCAACCGGTGCTGGCCATATCGGCGGTGGCCGCCATGGGGCTCAAGGAGCTGCTGGCATCGGTATGGCAACAGCTGGGAATTAAGACCTAGGCAAGCCTTGCGGGGCCCACCCTGGTGATAATCGCCAGAATGTGGGTTTTGGCCTTCTATCAGGTGGTTGAGCTAGGGGCTGACCGATAAGGGCCAGGGGTCAGCCCTGGGGCAGCTCTGCTCAATCGTCGTAGACGCGACACTCGGGGGCTTCTGGGTTCAGGTCGCAATAGACCTCCAGAGGGGTGGGATCGTGGCTGTCTTCCGGGTGGTGCTCCTTGTACTCCGCGAGGCCTTTGAGTTCCTCCTCCAGGTGGCGCACTTTGCCCAAGTTGCCCTCAGCGCGGGCAGCCTCGATCTCCGACTGATCCTTCTGGATGTGCTCGTCGATTGTTTTCATGCAGGTACCGGCTGACAGGGTCCGGAGCTCATCGGGGACACCATACGGGCCTCGCGAGGCTCTGTGTATGTCCATGCCCAGCTGCCCACCGGCGCAGCTGGGCGTTTCGCCGCTCATCTGCGCTCCCAGGCCAGCGGCAGGTGCGCTCAGTGCAGCGCCAGCCAACTGGGCTTGAGGCCCGAAAACGGCCGTCAGTATTGGCTTTTGCCAAGAGCCAATGCCACCCCCACCAGCCCTGGTTCAAGCAGGGCCAGGCCGCTGGAGGGGCATATCTTGGATTGGAAACAATCGCCGCCTCAGCCCTGCAGTTCGCTGAGCTCCAGCCAGCGCTCCTCCCCCAGCAGGATTCGCGCCTGCAGGTTGGCCAGGTCTTGGGTGAGGCTCTCCAGGGCGCTGTAGTCGCTGCCGCCGGCGGCCAGCTGGCCCTCCAATTCCGCTCGCCTGGCCTCCAACTGGGGCAATTCCAACTCCAGGCTCTGTAACTCGCGGCTTTCCTTGAAGCTGCGCCGCCGCGGCTTCACCGCCACGCCCTTTGCGCCCGGCAGGCCAGCACCCCCCCCAGGCGCCCCAGGGCCAGCGCTCAACCCGCCGAGATCAGCGCTTGAGGCGGCAGCAGTCCCAGAACCCATCTCTGCTGAACGGCTGGCTGATGAACCGCTAGATCCGGAGCTGCCGCCCCCCTTGGCCTGGCCCTGGCCGCGCTCGAGCTGATCGCGATCCAGGTAGCTGCTGTAGTTGCCCTCGAAGCGGCGCAGCTGGCCGTTTTCAAAGGCGAACAGGCGATCCACGCTGCGGTCGAGGAAATAGCGGTCGTGGGACACCACCACCACGCAACCGCGGAAGTCCTCGAGGAAGTCCTCCAGCACGGTGAGAGTCTG
>CANHSW010000256.1 GCA_947463165.1 Cyanobacteriota bacterium | reverse complement strand
TGGTGAGGGGCGTGCGGGAGCTGGGGCTGGAGGCCTGTGTAACGGCGGGGATGCTCAGCGACAGCCAGGCCAGTCGCTTGGCGGAAGCGGGCCTTACCGCCTACAACCACAACCTGGACACCAGCCCGGAGCACTACTCGAAAATCATTGGCACCCGCAGCTTCCAGGAGCGGCTGGAAACCCTGGCGCGGGTGCGTCGGGCCGGCATCGACCTCTGCTGCGGCGGCATCATTGGCATGGGCGAAAGCATCGGCGATCGGGCCTCGCTGCTGCAGGTGCTGGCCTGCCTGGAGCCCCATCCCGAGAGTGTGCCGATCAACGCCCTGGTGGCCGTGGAGGGAACGCCCCTGGAGCAGCAGCCGCCGGTGGATCCCCTGGATCTGCTGCGCATGGTGGCCACCGCCCGCATCCTCATGCCCCACAGCCGCGTGCGGCTTAGCGCCGGCCGCGAGGGCCTCTCCCGCGAGGCCCAACTGCTCTGTCTGCTGGCCGGCGCCGATTCGATTTTTTACGGCGACACCCTGCTCACCACCGGCAATCCCGATGTGAGCGCCGATCGGGAGCTGTTGGCCGCCGCCGGGGTGAGCGCCTGGACGGAAACCGAGGCCTGAGTGACGGCATGAACGGTCCGAGCGCCAGGGCTGTCGCTGACAGCGGGGCTGGGTTTAGCCCAGCGCAGGAACCCCAGGCTGGCGGGCTAGGTCCGCTGGAGGTCACGCCCTTGCAGCCAGAGCCCGCGCCATCAGATTCCGCCCAGCCAGAGCCCCAGCCAGAGCCCCTGCAGGTGGCGGCCTTCTATGGCTTCACGGCGCTGAATCAGCTGGAGGAACTGCGCAATCAATTGCAGGAGCTGGCGGCGGCGGCCGGTGTGAGGGGCACGATCCTGCTGGCCAGCGAGGGGGTTAATGGCACGATCAGCGGCTCTCCAGCTGGCGTGGCCCGGGTGTTGAACCGGCTGCGCGGCATCGAGGGCCTGGAGCGACTGCAGGCCAAGTTCAGCCAGTCCTCCTGCCAGGCCTTTCATCGACTCAAGGTGCGAGTGAAGAGCGAAATCGTCACCATGGGCTGTGCCGATGTAAAACCCGCCGAGCGGGTGGGCACCTACGTGGCGCCGGCCCAGTGGGATGAGCTGATCCGCGACCCCCACACCCTGGTGGTGGATACCCGCAACGACTACGAGGTGGCGATTGGCAGCTTCGCGGGGGCCATCGATCCCAAGACCAGCAGCTTTCGCGAATTCCCGGCCTGGGTGGAGCAGGTGCTGCGGCCCCTGGTGCAGCGGCGCCAGCCCCGCGCCATCGCCATGTTCTGCACCGGCGGCATCCGCTGCGAGAAGGCCAGCTCTTATCTCTTACAGCAGGGTTTTACTGATGTTCACCATTTGCAGGGGGGCATTCTTAATTACCTGGAGCAGATTCCAGAAGCACAAAGTAGTTGGCAGGGGGAATGTTATGTTTTTGATAAGCGGGTGGCCGTTAATCACAGCCTGGAGCCAGGTGTGCATAGCCTCTGCCATGCCTGCGGTCTACCCCTATCGCCGGCTCAGCGCCAGCTGGAAAGTTATGTGAAGGGCGTGAGCTGTATTCACTGCATCGATCGCTTCAGCGAGGCCGATCGGGCCCGCTTCGCCGATCGCCAGCGGCAGATGGAGCTGGCCGCGGCCAGGGGTACGGTCCATATCGGCGCCCATCCGGTGCCGGCCAGCGCTGGGCCCTGATCGATGGCTCTAGAGATGGTCCCAGTGATGGACCCGGCAATGGCGCCAGAGATGGCCCAGCGGCCTGGCGCCGTTCCGATCCTCTACAGCTTCCGGCGCTGTCCCTATGCGATCCGGGCCAGGCTGGCCCTGCAGTTGGCCGGTTTGCGGCCGGGGCTGGATCTGGAGTTGCGGGAGGTGGCCCTGCGGGCCAAACCGCCAGAGCTGCTGCAGGCCTCCGCCAAGGGCACCGTGCCGGTGCTAGTTCTGCCGGCCAGTGGTGACCAGGGCTCCACCGTGCTGGACCAGAGCCTGGCGATCATGGCCTGGGCCCTGGATCGCCACGATCCTGGCGATTGGCAACGGCTGGGGCCCGGCGCCGCAGCGGCGGAAAAGCGCCAGGATATGGCTGCTTTAATCGAACAAAACGACGGCCCCTTCAAATACCACCTGGACCGGTTCAAATATGCCGGCCGCTATCCGGCAGGTGAGCCCGGAGATCACCGGGCAGCGGCGCTGGCCATCCTGAGGCAGTGGAACCGCCGGTTGGAGCAGGCCGGCGCTGGAACCGGCGAGATGACCGGGGAGATCGCTGGGGCTAGTGATGGGCGTGATTGCACCGATCTGGGCTGGGGTAGGGGCCCCTGGCTGCTGGGCGAGCGGCCGTCCCTAGCCGATGCGGCCCTGCTGCCCTTCGTGCGCCAATTCCGCCTGGCGGATCCCTCCGGTTTTGATGCCGAATCAGATTTGAGCGCTCTACAGCGGTGGCTGCACCAGGGGATCACCTCTGCGGCGATGGCGGCGGTGCTGGCGCCCCCCTGGGGGCTGCGTCAGCCCTGGCGCTCGCCGAGCTGGATTTACCACCTGGCCCTGGCCGAGGAGTGGCAAGAGGCCCAGCGGCAGGGCAGTTACCGCCGCTCCACCCGCGGCCTGTCCCTGGAGCAGGTGGGGTTTATCCATGCCAGCCGGGCCGATCAATTGGCCGCCACCTATCGGCGCTTCTATGGCGATGCGGGCCCAGTGACGCTGCTCACGATCGATCCCCAGCAACTCCCGGCACCGCTGCGCTACGAGCCAGCCCCCCAGCGGGGGGGCGATGCGGGGAGTGATCGGAGTGCCGAGGCGGGGGGAGAAGAGAGGGCCGCGAAGGTTGGAGATGAGAGTAGCGAGGGGGGTGAAAAAGGTAATGAATTGTTCCCCCACATCTATGGCCCCTTGCCCCTTGAGGCGGTGCTCAATGCCGAACCCTTTGCCCTGGGGGATTCGCCATGACGGCGCTGAACCTGGAGGCCTCGCCATGAGCGTCAGCCTTGAGTCGCTAAACCTGCAGTCGCTAAACCTGGAGGCGGTGGAGCGGCGGGCGGCGCAGCGGGGTCTGCTGTTGCGCCTGCGGGTGAACCAGGGTTTTGGTTTGCAGGGGCTGAGGGTGGTGGTGGCCAGACCCCAGCCAGGCCAGGCGCCGCTGCTGTTGGGGGAGCTCAAGGCTTGGACCCTGCCCAGCCCCGATGGCCTGCAGCTCGACACGATGCGGGTGCAGGGGGAGCGCAGCCACGGGGTGGGCCTGCTGATTTGGGCGGCCACCTTCGCTTGGGCGCTGGAGTGCAGCCCCTGCCGCAGGGGTCGCCTGCTGGCGATCCGCGATGGGGAGGAACAGCACCGGCGGCTGGTGCGCTATTTCCAGCGCCTGGGCTTCACGCCATTGCGGGAGGTGGGGGCGGGACCTCTCGATTTGGCCCTGCGCCTGGTGTGGGGCGGCTCCGGATTGCTGATGCGAGGGGACTGCGCCGAGGGCTTGGAGCGCTGCTGGGCTCTGCTCAATCGGCGTGGCGCGGGGCGGGGGGGCTAGGCCCCGAGCGGATCGCCAGCGGAGTCACCGGCGTGGTAGCTGCTGCGCACCAGGGGGCCGCTGCGCACCTGGGCAAAACCGAGCTGCCGGGCGATGGCGGCCAGCCGCTCAAACTCCTCGGGCCTCCAGTAGCGCGCCACGGGGATGTGGTTCAGGGAGGGGCGCAGGTATTGGCCCAGGGTAAGCCTTTGGCAGTGGGCGGCCCGCAGGTCTGCCATGGCGGCCACCACCTCTTCAAAGGCTTCGCCTAGCCCCAGCATCAGGCCCGATTTGGTGGGAATGGTTGGCGCCAGCTCGCGGGCCGCGGCCA
>CANHSW010000255.1 GCA_947463165.1 Cyanobacteriota bacterium | reverse complement strand
TCTTCACCCGGAATGACAGGCCCGCACACCGGTAAATCGGCGAGCGATACGAAATCCTGCTCCAGAAGCCACTGGAGGTCTTTGGCAACCGCATCCTCATCGCCGTAGCAGGGGCCGTGGCGATGGTGCAGGGCATAGGCAGCTCTGGAGGCGAAACTGAGTTCCTCGTCATCCGGCAAAGGGGCGCCGGGCTCAAAGAGAAAGCTGGCCCGCAGCTCCTGCTCCACCGCGGGATCCGCCAGCTCAACTCCTGGAAACTCGAGCAGCAGGCGGATCAGGAAGATCAGGCGCTCAAGATCGAGAAGCCGCGAGTAGCGATGCAATACAACCTTCGACTTTCGACTGCCTGCCATCTGGATCGCACGATCCAGGCCGCCCGCAGCACCATCGATCTGATCGTGCAGAGACCCGTTGATTGAGGCAGGATCGATCGCCACGACCGAGGCAAAACCCTCTTCCCGGAAGTGGCTGCGCTGGCGTTCGATGAAGCTGTTCGGTTGGCCATCAGGCCCGACGGGAATGACTGAACCCTGGCCCTCCTTGATCTCCAGCCTGGAGGTTCTGATCTTGCTGCGGTCCAACAGTTGGGCGAACTGCCGCCGGATCACCCCCTCATCCACCTTGCGATCCCGTTGCTGGTTCCAGGCCAGGCATTGCTCCAGCGGGGTGGTGAGCCACCAGCCGATCCACTGCACCGGCGCAGGGAGCTTCAGGCCCTGGAGGATGGCCAGCCGCCAGGGTCGCTGGCTGTGGGTGCCATCGAGTATCACCGGCTGGCCTGCTGCCACGGCATCCTTCAGCCGTTGATGGATCAAGGCTTCGATCTCACTCCAGGGCCCTTGAACAGCCGCATCGCCGTAGAGCTCGGCCCGGATCGCGTCAGCTGAGAGCACCGTGGCTCCGGTGCGCTCCGCCAGCACCGCCGCCAGGGTGCTCTTGCCACTGGCGGGCGGGCCGATCAGCAGGTGACCGCGCAGGGGTGGCGTGACCATGTGGGGTCTCCTGGAGGCTCAGGGCAGTTCAGCACTGCTCGAAGGCGTTCTCCCAGGCACCATCATCCCAGCCGGCCCAGGCGGCCTGGGCATCGTCGACGACTGCGCACAGGCTCAGCACCTGCCAGCCGATGGAGCGGGCCTGCAGATCAAAGCGACGCACGCACTGGGTCCAGATCGGAAGGGCTTCAACCCGGATGTACTGCCTCAGGGCCTCACTGTCGAAGAGGTCATCGAAGGGGCTTGCGGTTGCGAGGATGTCGTCGAGGCAGGTGGCGGTCATCGCACTTGTGGGGTTGCTGAAGGACAGCCTGGGGGAGCCACCCTGTTCCATGTGATCACCAGTGCGAATGACGCAAGCGGACCACTACTCGCGCTCTGGCTGTTGGCACCCAGCCCTATTGATCCGTCATGATTTTAGATTCTTGAGTAGAGAACGGCTGCCGTGCGGATAAGATTTATGAT
Organism: Cyanobacteriota bacterium; assembly: GCA_947463165.1. Taxonomy (GTDB): domain Bacteria; phylum Cyanobacteriota; class Cyanobacteriia; order PCC-6307; family Cyanobiaceae; genus UBA5018. The sequence goes on along the minus strand of CANHSW010000255.1, from coordinate 2,409 downwards.
TTCGTGCGCTTCTGCTGCGAATCCAGCGAAGGAGGAGTCTCTCTTGTTGAAATCAAACTTGATTACTCCAGTGTAGCTACTGGATACGATGCCAAAGTATATGGTCTTGCAGGAGTAATCAGTAGCCTCAATTCTGATAGACCCAAGAGAGCTCCACGGAATACTCAGGAAATTGTGATTAATCTGTACGGGGAAGATAGCCTTGCCAATTAAGTGTAGTCCATAAGCAGTGACGAGAAGAGATTGGGCTATTCCGCAATCCAGAAGCATTATGACTTCGCTGGGGATGGGATAAACACCAAATGATTCTTTAAAGATCTTGTAATGATCTACAAAGGGCAAATTAGGTGTTAGATCGGCTTGATAAATATCATCAGGGAAATAGAGAACGCTTTCTGGATCTGTTTTCGGCGACACGTCAAAACGATCAACGATGGCATTGGTGGCTTCGAATAGACACTCTGCCTTAAATTCAGCTTTGTCCAACAGGGTACCAAGGAGTGATATGAGATTGTTCGCATTATCAGGCAATGTCTTGTGTAAAGTCTGTGAAGCACTCACAACAAGGACCTCAACGCCACAATAGCCATCAACATTTACCTTGACTTCACTCTCACCATCATAAACAAGACTCCAAGCCTCTTTTGAATAGTCTAGGTTGCCAAAATAAAATAACCTTGTTTTTTCAAGAAAGCTTGAAACAAGCATGCCCTTTTCAAAAATAATTATCCCGTTTTTCGAACGCAAAATGCTAGTATTCCAGTGAACAAGTACTTTGCCCAAGTAGTCGCCTTTGATCTGATGTTTTTTTAATGCCATAGACGTCTGCGACTTACTTGCAGGCTCAGGATTTACATATAAATTTAAGTCATTACTATTGGCGATGGCAAGTTTAGAAAGTATTGAAAGCTCTTCCGATAGCGACACAGAGTTAAACTTTGTTATGGCATTAATTAAAACATCAGTATCAAGGGTGTTCGAATTGCTTTGATTCTTTTGGGAAGAGCTTGGCGTAATAGCCTCAGCTTCATTTAATTTGTCGCTGATAGTTACATTGGTGGCTTTTACAGCTTTTTTGATTTTTAGGCTGTCTTGAACTCCGTTACTTTTAAGATCTTCTGCTTCTCTTCGTCTTCTAACAGCTGGATGCTCTAGATGTTGCTGAGTCTCTACCTTAATTACAGGGATTCCCACGCCCTCAAGGAATGTGATAAATCGGTTGTAGTTATCCTTAACTGGATCGACGGATGCAATTACGTAGCATTCAAACCCTTCTTGGATGAACTTTATAGTAAAGCCAGAAACAATAATTTGCGTGAATTCGCGTGTCGTTTTGATCTGAGTATTCTGCTCATCTATTGCTCTGATAATGGCAGCTGTTGCCCCAATTTTTGTTAAAGACTGAACGATCCTTCCATCAAAAACAAATAGATTGTCAGCTCTCTCGATGTGAGTAACATCAATTCTTTTTATCTCATTGCCAAGAAAAATCTCGCTTACAACTAAAAATTGATCGTTGCAATTGAAGAAGCGCCGAAGGCGGCGTTTACTGGAGCCTGTGGCATTATCAAATGTGCTTTCAATGGATACCTCGTCTTTATTTTCCTGATCTCTTCTGAGCTTATGCTGATGTGTCTCGGCATCCTTGCCTTTTCTAGTTTTAGCCGCTTGTACGGTAACTTCTTGATCATTGTCGTTGCTAGCCTGAATGGATTGAACCGCTGCTTGATCAGTAATTCTGGGCGCGCTTGCAAACGATGCATTTTTACAATCCGACTTGTTAAATGTCGATAGCTGGTCTGCTTTATTCAGTAATTTAGCTTTTGCCGATGCTCCAATCTGCTCATTGGCAGCAAGTTCAAGTTCATCATTTCTTCTTGAAAGCATCTCAAGAAACCAGTCAACATTTCGATGTGGAAGAACCCCTGGGTCGATCATGTCAAGCGAATAGTGAGGAAGTCTTGAACGCTTTTCCACCACCTCTCTTACTTCTTTTCGTGATACCTCATACTTAATGCGCCTGTCTTCCAGGGTGAATATCTCTCTAGCTTTAATTTCTTTTTTGTTGAGAGTTCCATTAAGAAGATCCATGAACTTCTTTCTATCCCTCTTGTCTAGTTTCTGCATCTTATCGGTTTCAGCTTTTGACAGCCCAAGCTGAGACGCCAAGTCATGCAGGCACTCAATTTCAATTCTTGTCAATTCACCTTTTAGATAGCCTTTCCACTTGCAATCTAGGTACTCGTCCTTCCACGTCTCCAGTTTTAATTGCAACTCGTTTTTGGCTTTTCTCTGCTTGGCTTGCAATCTCTCAAAAGCTTTATCAATTTTTTGTTTGATTGTGTCATCATTTAGGCCGGCTTCGAAAAGTAGCATTTCGGCAAGCCTTTTTAAGCCTTCTTCGGCTCC
>CANHSW010000254.1 GCA_947463165.1 Cyanobacteriota bacterium | reverse complement strand
GCTGACCGGACTATCAGCAGGTCAAAAGGTGTTGATCACCTTCCCGGGGCAGCGCAGCCCGAACGACAAGCCTGTGCGGGCCTCCTCCCCCTTCCAGCCAGCGCCGGGGGGCGGCAGGGGAATCCGTTAACCGAGCAGCCATGGCACTCCACTCCGCACCGCTGCGCAGCCGCTCCCATCGGACGATCGCCGATCTTGCCGAAACCCTGCCCCTGGCCTGGGAGTCGCTGCTGGCTAATCGGCTGCGTTCCATCCTCACCATGTTGGGGGTGATCATCGGCATCGCCGCGGTGATCGCCATGGTCAGCATCGGCCGAGGCGCCCAGCTGCAGACGGAGAACCAATTGAAATCGCTCGGCTCGAATCTGCTATTTGTGCAGAGCGGCGTTGCTACAACTAGTAGTCCGGCTTTGTTGGGGGCCGGCTCGGCCACCACGCTGATCTGGGATGACGCCAAGGCGATTGCCTCCGCCTGCGAATCGGTGGCCGATGTGGCGCCAGTGCTGAATCGACGCACGCAGGTGGTACACGCCCAGCTGAATACCAGCACCACGGTGGTGGGCACGACACCCGAATACGTGCGGGTGCGCGATTTCCTGCCGCTTACGGGTAGGTTTTTCAATCAAATTGAACTGCTGCGTTCCGCCAGGGTGGCTGTGCTGGGCCAAACGGTGGTGGACAGCCTGGGCCTGACGCCAGGGTCGGCCCTGCAGCAGACCATCCGCATTCAGGGGGAGCCGTTCACGGTGGTGGGCACCCTCGAATACAAGGGTGTTAATTCCTTTCGCGATATGGACGACCAGGTGTTTATTCCGCTTACAACTATGGCTAATCGCATCGTGGGGGTTAATGCCGTTACCGGTATCGCCCTAGACAGTATTTCGGTTTCCGCCCGTGCAGCTGGGCAGATGGATGCCGCCCAGTATCAAATCACCAACCTGCTGAGGCTGCGCCATCGGATTGTGCCACCGCGCCAGGATGACTTCTTAATTCGTAATCAGGCTGATCTGCTCAGTGCATCTAATTCTGTAGCTGGTATCTTTACTGCGCTGCTTGGTGGTTCTGCGGCCATTTCTCTAGTGGTAGGGGGGATCGGTATCATGAATATTATGTTGGTATCGGTGACGGAAAGAACCCGCGAGATCGGTATCCGCCGGGCGATTGGCGCCCGCTCCAGTGACATCCTGCTTCAGTTCATGATCGAGGCGATCGTGCTATCCCTCTGCGGTGGATTGCTGGGGGTGGTGCTGGGGATATTTTCCTCCCTGCTGATCAATCTCGCCCTGGGCTGGAAAGCGGGGCTGGCCCTTGATGCCTTGCTGGCATCACTGTTGTTTTGTTTGGTGATCGGTGTGTTTTTCGGTGCCTATCCGGCTCGCAAGGCAGCCCTGCTCGATCCAATTACGGCCCTACGCAACGACTAGTTCATGCTCAGGCTGGAGAAGATCGGCAAGACCTATCGAATGGGTGACCTGGTGGTACCAGTGTTGCGTGGCATCGACCTCACCATCCTGCGGGGCGACTACATCGCCATCATGGGTGCCTCCGGATCAGGTAAATCTACCTTGATGAATATCCTGGGTTGCCTGGAGCAGCCTAGTGAGGGGCATTACTATTTTGATGCCCGTGATATTACAAAAATTGCTGATGATGAACGTACCGATCTGCGAAACTACAGGATTGGTTTCGTCTTCCAACAGTTCAACCTGCTGCCCAGGCTCACGGCTCTGCAAAACGTGATGCTGCCGATGGTCTACGCGGGCTATGCCAGGGGTGAGCGGCGCCAGCGGGCTCAGCGGATGCTGGTGGATGTGGGCCTCGCCGATCGGATGGCCAACCTGCCAAGTCAGCTCTCCGGTGGACAGCAGCAGCGGGTGGCGATCGCCCGGGCTCTAGTGAATCAGCCCGACCTGGTGCTAGCCGATGAACCTACCGGCGCCCTCGATTCCCGCACCGGCGAGGAGGTAATGGATTTGGTTTCCGGTCTGCATCAGTCGGGGATCACCATCGTGCTGGTGACCCATGATAGCGGCGTAGCCGCCTGCACCCAGCGGATTATTCGATTACAGGATGGCCGAATTATTGCCGATGGGTAGCTATTGCCTCATTTATGGCAGCACACAATGGATTGATCCTGCTGTCGACTGCCAAACTATCTCCGCCCATCTTGTAGATTTGATAATGCTGGCTAGATAGGTAATTCACGAGTGCGTCCATTCTTTCTTCGGGAATATTGTGATTTTCAAAATAGATTAGCTTTGGCTCTGTGTTTTGAATATTGGCAGCATGTATCACGAAGTCATCATATCCCTCCGCATCAATTTGTAGAACATCTATGGCAGTTGGCCAGTTTAGTGCTGCTAGAAGTGGGCTGAGCTGCTGGCATGGCACATTAAGGATTTCGATCGCATCATCTGGATTTATGCCTTCGCGGAGCAGGGCTTTTTCGACGTGCTCTTTGTTTGCCGAGGTGATGCCCGTTGCGGCTCTATATTGAGGCCATCCTTTTGCGTAGGCGGGTTGAAAGTGATCGAACCAGTTCGCTTTGACTGCATAAAGTGTAAGTATGCCCTCCTGGCCAATTGCGCAATTGGCTATTTGGTGGCTGGGGTGGGATGAGTAACTTTTCTGCAGATGTGGCAGCAGAAATTTATTTGGCTCAATCAGAAGCATATTGGTTTTGCTTGACATTCCCATGGCGAACTCATAAATGGGATCATTAACCCTGCCGTCATTAGCTCCGACGACCACTATGTTGAGCTTGTGTTTTATCTCGATCAGCACATTTAAGGCAATCGAGTACAAGTTTGTCGTCATCTAGTCCTGCTTTAAATCCTTAGTCCAATTATAGCATGGGCAGCCCGAAAGCCTCAGATCTTATCGATCTCATAGTGCGAAAAGAATTGCAAAGACTTGCTTGTAGTCGCCGCTTCCCCCTGAGTTGCGGGAGCCAGGGCGGCGATTTTCGAGCTGCTCGCATGGAAATTTGCCCCAAGAGGTGCGTTACTTTCTTGCTATTATCCAGGTTACGATTGGCCATAGGGGATCATTATGCATGGCGATTTTATGTAACGGGTGCCATTTCGCATTGGGTATTCCAGTAAATCTCAGACCGTCTTGAACGAGAGACCAGGTGGCAAAATTTCCCCAGCCGCCAACCTCGAGAATTTCTGACCAGTCTTGATGCAGCAGCGATAAGGCGTCTGGAGTAAACCTCCAGAAGTCTTTAGGGCAAGTATGGATAGGGTTGATGAAACAGGTGGTAAGTATGGAAATGCCACCTGGCCGCAGAATCCGATGGCACTCGCTGACGGCTTTGTAGGGATCACCCTCAACATGCTCAAGAACTTGATCGGAAATTACATAGTCGAAGCTGGAGTCTGGAAAATTAAGCGACAAAAAATTGTGCTCCGGATAGTCAGCGGAGACCATTTCATTGGCTTCAATGCCAAGTAAGCTTGCCAGCTTATCCGAGTGGCTAACTGAAAGAACGCGCCCTGGCCTTAATTGAAGATCTTGGCCAAGCTTCTGCAGGCAGTTGTACATATAATACCGGGTGATGTGCGGACCTCGGTGCAGCCCCGTCATCGATGCCTGCCAAGCAAATTTTCGGATTTTGTTAGATAATCTCATTTGTTGTTGGATATTTGATGCTTAACTCTTACTCTAGCTTTGCCTGCTGCAGCTGCGCGACCTGGGGCGATGGCTGCGGAATGCCATAGAGGTACTCGCGGCCAGCGCCCAGCGCCCAGCGCCCAGCTGCGCAGCCAGGCGCTCTGCTGGGGACAGCCTCTAGCCCCATCGCCTAGGTCGGCAGGCAGTTTTAGTAGCGCAACCAGGCGCTGGGGAGACTCTGGAAAAGCCGAGCCATGG
>CANHSW010000253.1 GCA_947463165.1 Cyanobacteriota bacterium | reverse complement strand
TGTAATTGGCGCGTTTCCAGGGCCAGCACCCGGCGGGCGAAGTCTGGATCCTGCTCCAGGGTGGCATCAAATGAATCCACCGGCACCGCCAGCACGCGGGTGCCAGCTGTCTCGGCCACGATGGTGCTCTCCGAGGCGCTTTGGGTGAGCACCTCCAGTTCGTCCAGCACTTGGCCCGGTTGCATCTGGCTGACCCGCAACTGGTCGCCGCTGCGATCTTCCACTCGCGCAGCCCCCTCGATCAGTAGCAGCAGCTCGCGGCAGGTGTCCCCCGGCTCCGTGATTAGCTCTTGTGCCCCATAGAGACGGATCTCGGCCCGTTCCGCCAGCAGATCCAGGGTGTCGGCCCAGGTGCGGCGGAAAAAGTCGCTGGTGGCGAGCACCACGCGTTTTTCCAGTTCCGGCAGAGCCGCCAGAGCCACCGGTGCCGCCAGCTTCTGCAGCCGCTCGGCGGTGGTTATCACCCAGGCGGGCCGGCCCACCTGGGTCAGATTTGCCCTCCAGGCCAAGCCCAGCTCAGGATCCAGGCCGGCAGTCAGCACCACGGCGGCGGTGGCCACGGTGGGATCGGGGTCCTGGGCCAGCCGCTCCAGATGGATCAGCGTCGCTTGCCTAGTCAGCGGGGGGAAGGAGTCTGCTGCCTCCGCAGCCGAGCTGAGCAACTGCTCCAGACCCTGAGCGGGCAGCTGGACGGGCGGCTGATCGGGCCAGGGTTGCCGCTCCAGCAGATTCGTGAGCGCCGGCGATGCCAGGGCCCGCAGCCGGGCCAGCAGCGGCTCGCGGGCATGGGTGGTTTCCAGGTGGGGCAGGCAATCCAGGATCGCCCGCAACACCAGCTCCTGGCGATGCCGCAGCCGGTCGTCGAGCAGGGCAACCAGCTGGGGCTGCTCCCGCAAGCAGGGTTGATGCAGGGCTTGCACGGCAGCGGTGAGCTCCTCGAGCCTGTCCAGCAGCATCGCGGCACGGCGAGCGGCCCCCTCGGCTGGAGACAGCTTCTCGCGGGCTTGGGCCTCCTCCCAGGGGCTGATCGAGTACTGACTGCCGAGGGCAGCCAACATCGCGGCCTCGCCACCTCCATCTCCACTACCACCTCCACCTCCATCTCCGCCGCCGCCGCCGGCCCCCACTCCCGCCTCTGTGCCGAGCTGGCCCTGCAACCGCAGCAGCCGTTCCAGCGAGCGGCGGTATCCACTGAGCCGAACCTGGTCCTCCAAGCTGCGGCGCCGCTCGGGATCCAGCAGCGTTGGATCCTCAACCCCCAGTTCTTCCAGCAGCTGGCGGTGCTCATCGTCTGAGATGCCCAGCTCCTGGCGCATGCGCCGCAACACCTCCAGGCTGCTGGCGGCATTTACATAGCCCTCCGCCAGGGCATCGCGCACCACTCCCTTATAGGCATCGTGCCGCTGCTCGTTACCAAATCCCGGCAAAATCCGGGCCAGTACGTACACCTCATCGGGGTTGAGATCCCCCAGGCTGCGGCCCTCCAGGAACCGTCCCACATCGAGGCCCAGCTTCTGCAGCTGGCGCCGGAACCGCTCCGCCAGGTTCTCCCTGCCATACAGCGCCGGATTGCGGTGCCAGCTGCGCACCAGCCACAGGGAGCTGGTGGCCACCAGGGCCATATCGAACAGGTATTGCAGCCAGGCCGGAGCCAATTGCAGCAGGGGCCTGCCCGCGAACAGAAAGAAGAAATTGAACACCAGGAAAGTGGCCGCCAGGAACACCCGGTGACGAATCAGGGTCTTGTCTGGCTCAGCCCCCTGCCGCCGCACCCGGCGACGCATCCAGGCCTCGACGGCCCGGCCGGCCAGCCAACCCAGCCAGGTGCAGAGCGCCAGCACCAGGGGCACGGCCACAATCCGGGGCACGTTGATCGCCTGGCCCCCCAGAAACAAGCCGGGGCTGAACAGCAGCGATAACTGGTTCGGTTGGCGCACCCAGGCACCGGAGAAGTAGTACTGCCAATTGCCGGCATAGAGGTAGTAATAGAGGAAATAACCCAGCACCAAGCCGACATAGCCGTAGCGCTCGAAGGCAAAGGCCGGCGTCTCTATGCGCGCCCAGTACATGCGCTCGGAGTCGATGTCGATGCAGGGCTGCTGGCAGGCCACGCAGGCGCTCTGCTCCTCGCCGTTGGCATCTGTGCTGCGACACATCGACTGGGTGATCGTTGTGGGGCTCAGATGGGCTCTGCTGCCCAGCAGCCCGGCCGGAGCCGAATAGATCGACTGCACCGGTGCCATCGGACAGAAGTATTGACACCAGGCCTTGCCGCCATATAACCAACCCACCGCAACCGCGGCGACAATCGTGAACAGCAGCCAGGCCGCCAGCACCAGCCGGTCGGCATTAAAAAACAGGATGCGACCGCACAGCCCAACGTAAAGCCAGCCGAACTGCAAGGCCGAGTAATGCTTAGCCAACCAGGAATCGGGTGACACCCGGGCAAGCTGGCGGCGGATCTCGCCGGTTTTCGGGTTTCGCTTGGCGGTTTGTCGCTGCCAGCCCAGCGCCCTGGGGATCTGGGAGATAAAGGAAAGGGGACAGATCCGCCGCCATAGTTCGTGGCCGAACACCAGCAGCACGAAGATGGCGGCCGGCACCACCGCACCCCAGAAAATTGTGGTGCCCAGGGGATAGGGCATCTCCACCAGACAACTGCCCTGCACCTCCACGCAGCTGTCGGGAAGCCGCAGCGGACTCCAGGGGTGATCGGCTGCCGTGAAGCGGGCCGTGAATGGATCGAAGAACAGGGAGCCGATGATCAGCAACCAGCCGGTGGTGAGTAGCCATCTCAGCCAGTGCATTTGGATCTCGCTCACCCGCGAGCCGGCCATTTCCAGGATTCACAACAGGGCCGAAACACTAACCAGCCCCATCGGCCACTAGGTAAAATGCAGCTGCCTGAGCCCCCACCGGGGCGCCTTGGCTATGAAAGCGTGCCGCTTTTAGGCAGAGATGCCGCGTACAGCGGTGCCGCCCTTGGGCGGTGGTGGCCCGGCTGAGTTCAAAACCGGGACCCTGGCCCCACAATGGGAGGGCGGTTCCAGCGGGTCATTCCCTGGAGGTAAGGAGGAAAATCCGGTGGGGTTGCAGGTTCGTCCTGTACCGATTCCGGCGCTGTCCCGCAGCTGTGATGGGGGTTCCGGCCCCCTCAGTCAGAACGCTCGCCGTGTTCCACCAACCCATTGCCGGCGCGGACCGGATTCCCTCGATGAACAACTCTGTCTCCACCAGATCCCTGGCCCTGCTGGCCGGCTGCTCCCTACTGGCGACGCTGCTGCTGGATCAACCGGCTCAGGCCCATGGCATCGCCCAGGGCATGGGCCTAGGCGGCGGCCTCGCCGGCTTCCTGCACCCGATCACCGGCGCCGACCACCTGCTACTGCTGATCGGCGTAGGCGCGGCCGGCTCTTGCATCTCCCCCCAGCTGCTGCTCTGGGCGCTGGCCGGTGCCATCGGCGGTGGTGTGTACGGCGCGATCGGCGGCAGCCTGCCGGGCCAGGAGTTGCTGGCGGCCCTGGCGATCACGGCCCTGGCGGTGCTGGTGCTGCGCAGCCTGCAGCCAAAACAGAGCCCGCAATTGGGCTTCTGCGCCGCCCTGGTGGCCACGGCCGTGGCGGTGCACGCCATGCTCCACGGCCTGGAGGCCCCGGCCGATGGTGCCGCCGCCCTCTGGTGGCTGGGGGCCTTCACTGGCTCAGCTCTGGTGAGCGGCGGCAGTTTCCTGTTGCTGCGGCGCCTGCCCCTGGCCTGGAACCGGGGCTTGGCCCTGCTGCTGGCCCTCTCCGGTGGGGTGGCAGCCCTGGCGCCGATCGGGCTGCTGCGCTGACGCGGCAGTGTGGTGAGGGAGGGGACTGGCAGCGTCCGCATCAACGATCGGTTTCGGCT
>CANHSW010000252.1 GCA_947463165.1 Cyanobacteriota bacterium | reverse complement strand
CTGGCCATCACCCAGGCCCTGCTGCTGCCGGCGCCGGTGGAGTGGATCGGCTGGTGGCTCTACACCTCCTTACCCACCTGCCTGGAGTGGAACCGCCGGCGCGAGCGTCGGGTGCCCGAGGCCGTGATCCAGGAGATGGCCGCCGCCCTGGCGGATCCGCATGTGGGGCCGAGCCGGGCGGAGGGCTTTGCGGCGCTCTGCGCTGTGGTGCCCAGCCATCACGACCACCTGGAGCCGTTGCTGACCGCTGAGCTGGCGGCACTGGAGCGGCGCATCCGCAGCGCCCGGGCCCGCGAGACCCACTGGCAGCTGCATGGCTACTCGCGCCTGCTCGATCTGGAGCGGCTGCTGTTTCTGATTCGCCTGCTCAGCCGTTACCCGGAGCTCGACGCCGCCGATCCAATCACTTGCGAGCAGTTGGAGGCGATCGTCTCGCCCTTGCCGTCTGGCGATCTGGCGGAGCGGGCGGCGGCATTCCTCGTGCGGCTGCATGGGGAGTGCTACGGCGATGCGGGGGCGATCCGTGGCGATCTGAACTGGCTGGAGGCCAATGGCTTCTGCTTTGGGGGAGACAGCTTGGCGCCGATCCGGTTGGCGGAGATCAGGTTGCCGGAGGCGCCTCCCAGCGGCGGCGTTCAGGGAGGCCACCCGCCGATGGGCGATGGGCCGGTGTTCCAGCGGGTGATGACCCTGCTGCGCCACCTGCTCCACCAGCCCTTTGATCGCGATCCGGGCAGCAGCCTCACACTTCATGAGCAGCTGATCGCCGCCACCGCCTCCATCCCCGGCGGTTACCTGCCCGGTGAAACCGCCACCCTGCGCAAGGACCTGGAGAAGCTGCTCACCCCCTACGGCTTCCGCGCCGCCAACGACAACGTGCGCCACGGCTACTCCCTCGGCACCGCCGTGCTGTCGGCACCGCGGCTGCGGGAGATCCAGGCCCTGGTGCAGCAGGCCGCCGGCCGCCTCGCCGATCCCTCCGCCCAGCCCTTACTCGTAGAACTGGAGCAGCGCCTGGCCTGGGCCGGCCTCGATCAGCCCGCCCCGCCCCTGCGGCTCTATGCCCGCCACGGGGTGGTCGACACCGCCCTGGTGCGGCGCGAGTCGCTGGCGGCACCCCGGGGCGCCGAGGCGATCGAGCGGGCCATCGCCCAGCGGCGCCGGGTGCTGCTCAAGCGCTTTTCCTCTGCAGGCAGCCACGGCGGCACCACCATCGGCGATGGCTCGGGTGAATGGCGGGTGTGGCCGCTGCAGCTGATCTTTCACCACGTGGGCTGGTATCTCTGCGTCGAGGAAGACGTGATCGGCCAGGAACACGGCCTGATCCGCTGCGAACGGCTTGATCGCCTCGCCCTCCAGAACACTTCACCCCGCAGCGGCTCGCTGCATAGCGGCCCGAGCGATGGCCTGCGCCGCAGCCCCGAACGGCAGCACGCCGCCCTGCAGCGGCTGGAGCGGTTGCTGCACCACAGCGGCGGCATTCATTTCGGCGACGACATCAAGGCCCAGTTGGCCCTGGCCAGTTCCTCTCCCCGCGCCCGCGCAGGCGTGCTGCAAACCCTGCGCTTCTCGGCCACCCCCTGGGCCTTCGCGTTCCTGCGGGAAGGGATGGGCCGCTATCCCCGCGAGCAGGTGCGCTTCTCCAGGCCCCTACCAGGTGATTCTTGGTGGCATCACCCCGCTGCGCCCCACCTGCTGGAGCCCAACGCCCCCACCGACAGCCATCCCTACCCCCTGGAGCTGGATCTCCCCAGCTGGACCCTCGCCGCAGACATCGATCTACGCACTTGGCTCTATGGCTTTGGCGAGGGGATCAGGATCGAAGCCCCGACAGCACTGCGGCAGGAGCTGGTGAGCCGCTGCCGGGCCATGCTCGCGGCCCATGGGGAGTCCGCCCAGGGAGCCACAGCCAGCGGGGGTGCGGGCATTGCCGAGGTCGGCTGGCCAGTAAGCCGCCAACGCCAGGAGGAGGAACCGCCGCCGCGAGCGCCCTTCCCCAATCGCCTGCGGCGGGGGTGATGGCGGCTGCCGGGCAGCTGGATGTATGCAGAACCCGCATCCCCAGTAATCAAGGTTGAGTTTCGGGGGCAGATGTACAAGCTGCACCAGTTCGGCGTTGCTCTCAGCGGTGCCCGCAATGGAAAAGCAGCAGAGCTCCTCCCTGCTCCTGCCTGGCCGCTGCCCCTGGCTATGGAGGTGCCCTGGCCCCTGTTTAATGGCGCCAAGTTTGGTCGGCCGCTGAGCCGCTACAGGGATGGACATTCTCGTGATGGGCGGCACGCGCTTTGTGGGCAAGCCTTTGGTGGCGCAGCTGCAGGCCAGCGGCCATCGCCTCACCCTGTTCACTAGGGGCCGCCAGGCGGTGCCGGCCGGGCTGGAGCACCTGGTGGGGGATCGCACCGATCCGGCTGCCTTGGCCCAGCTGCAGGGGCGCCGTTTTGATGTGATCGTCGACAGTTCTGGTCGCAGCCTGGAGGATTCCAGCGCCGTGATCGCCTGCACCGGCGCCCCCAGCCATCGCTTTGTCTATGTGAGTTCGGCTGGGGTCTATGCCGACAGTGAGCTCTGGCCCCTCCACGAAGACAGCCCCACCGACCCCCAGAGCCGCCACGCCGGCAAGCTGCACACAGAAGCCTGGTTGCGCCAGCAGGGCATCCCCTTCACCAGCTTTCGGCCCACCTACATCTATGGGCCCGGAAATTACAACCCCGTGGAGAGCTGGTTCTTTGATCGGATTGTGCACGGCCGTCCGGTGCCTCTGCCCGGCGATGGCAGCACGATCACCCAGCTGGGCCACGTGGAGGATCTAGCGGCGGCGATGGCGCGCTGCATCGAGGTGGATGCCGCTACCAATCGCATCTACAACTGCACGGGGCTGCAGGGCATCAGCTTCCGGGGGCTGGTGGCGGCTGCCGCCAGGGCCTGTGGCCGCGATCCAGCCGCCGTGGAGATCCGCAGCTTTGATCCCGCCGGTCTAGACAAAAAAGCCCGCAAAGCTTTTCCGCTGCGCCTGGCCCATTTCCTCACCGACACCTCCCGGGTAAGGCGCGAGCTGGCGCTGCAACCCCGGTTCGACAACCTGGAAACCGGCCTGGCCGACAGCTACACCAACGACTACGCCCAGCACCCCACCAACCCAGATTTCAGTGGTGATGAGGCACTGCTGGCCTAACGCCTAACCGCTGCACAGATCCCCATCAACCTGGATAGATCCATATTAACAATATCTTTTACTGGAAATATAAACTTTAGTGGCTATTCACTCTTGGCAGGGCCCATGCCAGCGGCCAGGTAGTGGATAGCCGAGCTCAGGGCCAGGGCCAGCGACGGCCAGAACAGCCACCAGCCCAGCCGTTGCAAAAAAGCGCTCAATGGCCAGGAAGCAGGCCAGAGCAGCAGCAACAGGCTGAGGCATTGGAGCACCGTCTTGGCCTTGCCGCTGCTGGATGCCGGCCCGCCGCTGGCCTGGCCGGCCCGCCAACCGGAAATAAGCAGCTCCCGGGCCAGCAGCAGCCATACCGCCCATAGGGGCAGGATCTGTTGCTGGGCCAGCCAGAGCAGGGGAGCGCTCACCAGGATTTTGTCGGTGAGTGGATCGAGGCGGGCACCCCATACCGAGCCGCCGCCGGCCCGGCGGGCCAAGGAGCCATCCAGCCAGTCGCTGAGGCTGCCGCCCAGCAACAACAGCCAGGCGATTTCCTGCTGCTGGGCGCTGAGGGCCAGCAGCAGCGGCAGGGCGATCACAGCCCGGATCAAGGTGAGCCCATCGGCCAACTGCCTCAGGCGTCTGGGGTTCATCGGCGCATGCCACGCTCAGACCCAGAATGCCTGCACATCGATCCCTCCCCCCGTGGTGCAACTACCGGTCTCAGCCGTGATGACAGCGCCGGTGCTGAGTGTCAGCGCCGAAACGCCGTTGCAGGAGGCGGT
>CANHSW010000251.1 GCA_947463165.1 Cyanobacteriota bacterium | reverse complement strand
CGGGCAATTACAACTCCAAAACCTCCAGCCTCTACACCGAGATAGGTTTGCTGACGGCGCGGCCGGAATTCGGTGCCGACATGGTGGAGCTATTCAATTACCTCACCGGTTTTTCCAAACAGCAGTCCTTCCGGCGCCTGCTGGTGGCTCCGGTGACGCTGCGCGCCGGCACGGAAGCCCTGATCCGGCGAGAGATTGAGCAGGCGCGAGCCGGCAGGGGCGGCCATCTGCGGGCCAAGATGAATGCCCTGGTGGATCCGGCGATCATCGCCCTGCTCTACGAGGCCTCCCAGGCGGGGGTGCGCATCGAGTTGGTGGTGCGCGGCATGTGCAGCCTGCGGCCGGGCCTGAAGGGCACCAGCGACAACATTCGGGTGGTGAGCGTGATCGGCCGCTTCCTGGAACACTCGCGGCTGTTCTGGTTCGCCAATGGCGGCCAGCCCGAGATGTTCCTGGGCAGCGCCGACTGGATGCCCCGCAACCTGGACCGTCGCGTCGAGGCGGTGGCGCCGGTGGACGATCCCCGCCTGCGCGAGCAACTGGAGCAGCTGCTGGATCTCTACCTAAAGGACACCGGCGCCTGGCACATGGCCAGCGACGGAAGCTTCAGCCAGCACCAGGGGGACGGGGAGGAGCTGCTGGTGCAACAGCAACTGATCAAACACTGGCGGGGTGGCCTGAACAGCCTGGCCAGCTAAAAAGTGTAGCCACCTGAAAAGTGTAGCCACCTAAGACAGCCTAGACACCTAAACAGCCTGGCTGGCTAACCAGCTCTTAATACCAGAAACAGCCTGCTCTCCTAAAACAGCCCTACCGGCGCCGCCAGGTGGTGCGCAAAAGCGGCGGCAAGACCGGCGAGACCAATACCTAGATCGCTGCCCAGATAAGGATTATGACTGGTGACTGCCACAATTAAGCCGCATATTTAAACCACTCACCTGGCCTGGCCCAGGTGAATTCAGCCATTGCTCCTGACCTGGCTCCGCCGCTTGTCTCCAGGCCAGCAGGGCGGTTAGCAAGCGTCTTCGGAGCCCCAACTGGGCCACCTGTGATGCGTCAAAGCGTCATCGTTGATGCAGAAACTGGCTTCATCTTGCACAGTTCAGCTGCGTAAACGGTGCTAACGTCCGGCCAAGTTCATGCCCTTCGGAGGTAGAGGTGATCCGAACGCCTCCGCAGTCCCCCAAATCCAACTCAGCCAGCAATGGCCCAAAACGGCGGTCGGCCACTGCTAGAAAGACCCTATCAGCAAATTCGGCTGGTCGCTCCAGCGGCCGAATGAGCGTCGATTCCATCGGCTGGTATTTGACCAATATCGGCAGGATCCCCCTGCTCACCCCTGCGGAAGAGATTGAACTGGCCCATCACGTCCAGGCGGCAAAACCCCTGCTCCTGCTAGCAGCCGAGCAGCGTAGCCCCCAGCAGCGTCGTTTGATCCGCATGGGCCAGCGGGCTCGCGATCGCATGATGGCCGCCAATCTGCGCCTGGTGGTGAGCGTGGCCAAGAAGTACCAAAACCAGGGGCTGGAACTGCTGGATCTGGTGCAGGAGGGCGCCATTGGGCTCGATCGGGCTGTCGACAAGTTCGACCCGGCCCAGGGCTACAAATTTTCCACCTATGCCTACTGGTGGATCCGCCAGGGCATCACCCGGGCGATCGACAACAGCGCTCGCACCATCCGCCTGCCAATCCATATCAGCGAAAAGCTCAGCAAAATGCGGCGCATAAGCCGTGAACTCAGCCATCGACTCGGCCGTCAGCCCAATCGGCTGGAGATCGCCCATGGCCTCGGCATCGCCCCGGAAGAGCTAGAGGAGCTGCTCGCCCAGACGGCCCCCTGCGCCTCCCTCGATGCCCATGCCTGCGGCGACGAGGATCGCAGCACCCTGAGCGAACTGATCGCCGATCCTGCCAGCAACGATCACAGCGATGTAATCGATCGCCACCTGCTCAAGGAGCGCCTGGGGCAATGGATAGCCCAGCTCAATGAGCGCGAACAGCGAATTCTGCAGCTGCGCTTTGGCCTGGAGGGCAGCGAACCGCTCACCCTCAGCCAGATCGGCCGGCTGATCAACGTTTCGCGTGAGCGGGTGCGCCAGCTGGAGACCCGCGCCCTAGCCAAGCTGCGCCAGCTCGGCGCCGACCAACAGGCAGCCTAGGGGGCGTATTCAGCTGAGCGGAGCCCATGGGGCAGCTATGGGGGGTGGCAGCCGTAGCCGGCTGGTTAACGCTGCTGGCGGCTTTAGCCCTGGAAGTAAGGCGCCGCTGGCAAGGCCGCCGCGAATGGAGTCGGAAATTGGTGCACATCGGCACGGGGGCGGTGCTGCCGATCGCCTGGCTATTCGGAATTGACCAGGCAATTGCCCTGCCGGCCGCCGCCTTGGTCACCCTGCTGGCGGCCTTGAACCACCGCGTAGGGGTGCTGCCGGCGATCGAAGACATCGACCGCCACAGCTACGGCACGATTGCCTACGGCGCCTCGATCACCCTGCTGCTCTGGCTCTATTGGCCCCAGCAGCCGGCGGCGGCCACGGCCGGGGTGCTGGTGATGGCCTTCGGCGATGGCCTGGCCGGCCTGCTGGGACCCTGGATCCCCTCCAGCAGCTGGCGGGTCTGCGGGCAGCGCAAGTCGCTGGTGGGCACCGCCGCCATGGCTGGCGCCAGCCTGGCGCTGCTGCTGCTGCTGCGGGCCGTGGCCCTGGTGCAACAGCTGCCCGCCCCGACACCCTGGGCCCTGGTGGCGGTGGCTGCCGTGGCGGTGCTGCTGGAGCAGTGGTCGCTGCTGGGCATCGACAACCTCACGGTGCCCCTGGCGGTGGGCGGGCTCTGGAGCCTGCTCTCAGACGGCCTGGGCATGGCTGCCGGCTGATCAGCTATTTACGCAAGCAACGGCTATTTGCCTAAGCAACAGCTATATGCCTAAGCAACAGCCAGGGGGCGCTTGGTTTGGGCAGCTAGCACCGCATCGGCCAGCTGTTCCAGCAGGGCTTCGGTGGTGGCTAGGTCTATGCAGGCATCCGTGACACTCTGGCCGTAGGTGAGCCGCTGCAAATCAGATTGAATTGACTGATTGCCAGCCACCAGATGACTCTCCAGCATCACCCCCATCAGCTGCTGACAGCCGCCGCGCACCTGGTGAGCCAGCTCGTTTAACACCTCCCCTTGGCGGCGGTAATCCTTATTGGAATTGCCATGGCTGCAATCCACCATCAACCGGGACGGCAACTTCTCGGCCGCCAGGCTGCCGGCCGCCGCTGCGATCGCCTCGCTGTGGTAGTTGCTGCCCTGCTTGCCGCCCCGCAACACCAGATGGCCATCGGGGTTGCCGGTGGTGGATACGATCGCCGCCATGCCCTCCTGGTTGATGCCCAGGAAGTGATGGGGCCGAGCCGCCGCCTGCATGGCGTGAATGGCCGTGCTCACGCTGCCGTCGGTGCCGTTTTTGAAGCCGATCGGCATCGACAGGCCGGAGGCCATCTCCCGGTGGGTCTGGCTTTCGGTGGTGCGGGCGCCGATCGCCGTCCAGCTGATCAGATCGGCGATGTATTGGGGCACGATCGGATCCAGCAGCTCCGTGGCCGCCGGCAGGCCCATCTCGGCCAGGTGCAGCAGCAATTCCCGGGCGAGGCGCAGACCCGTATTGATGTCGTAGCTGCCATCGAGATGGGGGTCGTTGATCAGCCCCTTCCAACCCACGGTGGTGCGGGGCTTCTCGAAATACACCCGCATCACCAACTCCAACTGCTCGCAGTGGCGCTTTCGGACGCGGGCGATGGCGGCGGCGTATTCCCTGGCCGCGGCCACGTCATGCACCGAGCAGGGCCCAACGATCACCAGCAGGCGCTGATCCTGGCCGTGCAGGATCGCCTGGATCCGCTGCCGGGCCTGCTGCACGGTGTCGGCGGCCGTCGCGGTGAGCGGCAGCTCGCCGTG
>CANHSW010000250.1 GCA_947463165.1 Cyanobacteriota bacterium | reverse complement strand
GATGCCGCCACTGAGACCCAACAGGGCCTGACGAAAGCCACATTTGTGGGCGTAATCGGCCACCCCCAGCACCAGGGCGCGCAACAGTTGCTCCTGGGGATCGGGCAACTCCAGCGACGGCGCTGTCGCCAAGGCGATCGCCATGGGGCTGATTGCGGGCGCACTGGCTGTAGCTGCCCTGGTTAAAGCTGTCCTGGCTGCTTCTGCACTGGCAGGAGCCGCTGGGCTATCTGCGGCAGGGCTGTGGCTGGTTGCCCCAGCTGCCGTTGCATCGAGGGCTGCTGCACCGGCGGCCGTTGCACCGGTTATCAATACATCGGCTGGGGCCAATGGCGGTAATGGGGTTGGCGGATCCCAGCAGGTGAGCTGTTGGCGGCAACAGGCCAGCTGGCGCTCCACGACGCCGGCGGCATTGAGCACAAAACTGGCCCCGTCGAACACCAGCTCGTCGTTGCCGCCCACCTGATTTACATAGAGCACCGCACAGCCCAGGCGGCGGGCGGCACTGGCGGCCAGCTGCAATCGCAGGGCCGCCTTGCCCATGCCAAAGGGCGATGCCGAAAGATTGATCAGTAGATCGATGCCCAGCGGTTGCAGCTCGCCGATCGGATCTGGAAAAGGCGGATCTGGAATGGTTGGATCTACAGCAAACAGCTGGGAGTCGAGCCGCTGCTCCTCCACCCACAGGTCTTCGCAGATGGTGATCCCCAGGCGCCAGCGGCGTCCGCCCCGCACCAGGTCCAGCACCGCCGGGCTTTGGCCGGGGCGGAAGTAGCGCCGTTCATCAAAGACGTCGTAGTTGGGCAACAGCCGCTTGCGCGCCACCGGCCGCCAACCGCTGGCCTCCACCAGGGCGGCGGCATTGTGCAAATTCGGCAAACTGGCCAAGCCGCTGGCGGCGATCGGCTCGGCCATCCCCACCAGCACCGCCAGCTGCGGGCAATAGCTGGCCAAACCAGCCACCAACTCGTCTAGGGCCTGCTGCTGGGCGGCGATCAGGGCCGGCCGCAGCAGCAGATCCCGAGGCGGATAGCCCCACAAGGACAACTCTGGAGTGAGCACCAGCTCGGCCCCCTGGTCAGCCGCCTGCCGGCAGGCCTGCAAAATTTGGCGGCCATTGCCGGCCAGGTCGCCCACCAGTGGATCGAGCTGGGCCAGGGCGATGCGCATCGATACTGGCTGGCCCAGAGGGGTTACGGCACCTCGGACAACCCGTAAAGATTGTGCAGCAACAGCAGCGACCAAACCCCCGCCGGAATTTGATGGCGATCGGGGCGATCGCGCAGCGCCGAGCTGGCGGTGGCTGGCACCGTGAGCGGCAGCAGCTCCAGCCGCGCCCCCAACCGCTCCAAGGCCGGCAGCTCCCCAGGCGCCAGCGGCCAACCCTGGCGCGGCGCGATCGCCAATCGACAACCGGCCAGCAGGGCATCCGCCTGCTTCCAGCGGTGGATCTGACCCACCAGATCGCTGCCCACCACGAACACCAGCTCGGTATGGGGCCAGCGGGCAGCCGCCCGCCGCAGGGTTTCGATCGCCCAGGGACTGCTCAATTGCTGAACATGCTGGAGCCTGGGATTGGCGATCTCCGCCACCAGGGCCGCCAACATCTGACTGCGCAGCTCCAGGGGCGCACCATGGGATTTGATCGGGTTGTCGCTCGCCCAGGTGACCACCTGGGGAAACAGCTCCAACAAGCCCTCCAGCAACAGCTGATGGCCGATGGTGGGGGGATCGGCGCTGGTGCCGAACAGGGCCAACTGCTGCATCTTTGTTTGTCTGCTCGGCGCCTCAGGGCAGCGGAGCCCTGCCCGGCTGTGGCTGGCGGCCATGGGCCCCGGACCAACCGAGCAGCCACTGCCGCAACTGGGGATCAGTTTGCGCCAAGCGCCGCATCAGCGCCCCCGGGCTATGGCGGCGATTGGCACTGCGCAGCAGCGCCCTGGCCGCCAGGCGCCCGGTGAGCCGGGTGGTGTGCACGGCCAGGGCCACCTGGGCCAGGGCCACCGGTGCCGCCGGCGCCAGGCTGAGGCCAGCAGTGAGCGGTGCCGCCACCAGCAACAGCTGCTTTATGCCGCCCAAGAGGGTTTGAATCGCCAGCTGGGCGCCCGCCAACAGGCTGTTGTGGCCCGAGAGGCGGGCTGCCAGCTGGCGGGCACTGGCGCCCCCCAGGGGCAGGCCATAGAGCTGGGCTAGCTGCACCACCAGGGCCGTATCGCAGGCCAGCCCAGCGGCCAAATCCAGCAGGGGTAGGGGGTTGGCGGCGACGCCGGTGGCCTTAAGTGCTGCGTAGCGGCCGATCAGGCTGTCGGCGGCCTGGCGGCAAGACCTGAGCCGCTGCCGCTGCAGGGCCTGCTGCAACCGCTCTGCCGCGGCCAGGGAATTGAGGGCCAGCAGCAGCACTCCCTGGTCTGTGAGCAGCTCGATCAACCGCTGGCGCAGCGGCTCGATGCGGGGCGGGGCGGGGCGAGAGCGCACCCGACCATCGGCCAACAGTTCGGCCTGGCGCGGCGCGGCGGCCACGGCAATCGGCTCCAGCGCCAGGGCGGCTGGTAAACGGCTGCGAATGCTGGCGATCAGCTGTTGGAGCTCGGCGGCGGGCCAGCAGTCGCAGCGGTTGAGCACAAGTAGCAGCGGCTTGCCACTGGCCGCCAAGGGAACGATCGCCTCCAGTTCAACGCTACTGAGATCGGCGTCGATCACCAAGATCACCAGGTCGGCCCCCAGGGCCACCCGCGCCGCCAACCGGGCCCGGCCGGGGGCGGCAATTTCGTCGATGCCCGGGGTATCCACCAGTTCCAGCCCGTCAAGGCCAGGGATCGGCTGCAGCCAGGGGGCAATCTGCTGACGCCTGGTGCAACCGTGGGCTACGTCGGTGGCGAACAGCGGCTCGCCCAGCAGGGCATTGAGCAGGCTCGACTTACCCACCCCCACCCGCCCGAACACCGCCAGCCGCAGCTGACGCCTTTGCAGCCGCTGCAGCTGGCGCTCCAGATGGGCCAACTGGCCGGCAAACAGCGACCGCTCGCGACCGCTGAGGGTCAAGCCGCTGCACCAATGCTCCAACAGCAGGCGGCAGCGTTCAGCCGTGGCCGGGGGCTGCTGGCCCATCTCAGTTGCCCCCGCTGCGGTTGAGCCCGCTGCGGTTGACAAAGCAGCAGTTGACACAGCTGAACTGGATTACCAACTGCTGCCGCCGCGATCTGGTCTCCATTTAATTCGGTTTCTGATCCTCGGTTTCTGATCGACGGCCTTCACTCAGAGCTTCCCTCGCCTTCCGACTACCTAGGCGCGAGGAGCCCTGACCTTACGGATTCCAGGTCTATTGATCCCTGGAAACAGATACCAGGTCTTACAGATCCCAGTTCACACAGATCCCAAGCCCTACGCAATGCAGCCGCCCATACGGATCCCTGGGCCCTGCGCATCGCCGCCAGCTCTTTAACCACCGCCTCCCATTCGCAACGCAGCAGCCATTCGCAACGCAACGGCCCATTGGGCTGTTCCACACTGGTGCCACCTAAGCCCTGTCCCCTGTGCCTACGGCGCTGCCTGCCTCCGTTTACGCCCAGCGGCGGGCGCGCTTCTTGCAGCAGCTGGGCGGGGTGGCGGCGGTGATCCCGGCGGCGCCGCTGGTGACCCATCACGCCGACTGTGAATGGCCGTTCCGGCAAAACTCCGATTTCTGGTATCTCACCGGATTCGATGAGCCCGATGCGGTGGCCCTGTTCCTGCCCCACCGCCAGGACTGCCAATTCGTGCTGTTCGTGGCGGCCAAGGAACCCACCGCCGAGGTGTGGCATGGCTTCCGCTGGGGCACCGAGGGGGCCGTGGCCCAATTCGGCGCCGATCTGGCCCATCCAATTGGCGAGCTACCCCAGCGCTTGGGCGAATACCTACAAGGGGCGGAGGGGATCGCCTTTCGCATAGGCAAACACCCCAAGGTGGAGCCG
>CANHSW010000249.1 GCA_947463165.1 Cyanobacteriota bacterium | reverse complement strand
GGTGGTTGGTGGCGGACCAGCCGCCCTGGCGATGGCGGCGGCCCTCGGGGCAGAACGCCTAAAGGTGGTGGTTCTCTCGCCCAATGATCCCAACGATCCCTGGGCCAATACCTACGGAATTTGGGGTGAGGAGGTGGATGCTGTGGGCTTGGCCCACCTTTTGGGCCATCGCTGGAGCCACAGTGTCAGTTTTTTTGGCGCTGGCGAGACAGAGGCCGATGGCGCAGCCAATGCGCCAACTGTTCTCGGCCGCGACTATGGCCTGTTTGATAAACACAAACTGCAGGCCCATTGGCTGCAGCTATGCCAGCAGGCTGGCGTGATCTTCCAGCGCGGTAAAGCTAGTGAAATTGATTTTATCGATGGCGATGGCCTGCCCGTGACTGCCCATACCCCCGGTTCTCTTTGCCGGGTATGCGGCCCGGCAAATTTAGAACTAACCGCCCGATTGGTGGTGGATGCATCGGGCCATCAGCCGGTATTCGTGACCCGCGCCGATGAGGGCCCCGTGGCCGGCCAAGCCGCCTATGGCCTGGTGGGTCGCTTCAGCGCAGCGCCGGTGAAGCCAGGTGAGTTTGTGTTGATGGACTTTCGCTGCGATCACCTCACGGCGGCGGAACGGCTTGCTCCGCCCACCTTCCTGTACGCGATGGACCTCGGCGATGGGCTGTTCTTTGTGGAGGAAACCTCCCTGGCTCTAGCGCCGCCAGTGCCGGTGGCGGAATTGCGCCAGCGGTTGGAGCGGCGACTGGCCCATCGAGGCGTGGCTTTACTGGAGTTGCATCACGAAGAGTTTTGCCTGTTTCCGATGAACCTGCCCCTACCTCACCTGGATCAACCGGTGTTGGCCTTTGGCGGGGCGGCGGCGATGGTGCATCCAGCCTCCGGTTACCTGGTGGGTGCCTTGTTGCGGCGGGCAGGGGGCCTGGCCCGGGCCATCGCCGCCGAGCTGAAGGCGCTGGAGCCCAACAGCGTCGCCACATTGGCTGCGGCCGGCTGGCAAGCGCTCTGGCCGGCGGAGATGAGGCGCAAGCATGCTCTATACAGCTTTGGCCTCGAGAAGTTAATGCGCTTTCGAGAGGATCAGTTACGCCACTTCTTTACCACTTTTTTCTCCCTACCATCTCCAATATGGTATGGATTTCTAACCAATACCCTGCCGCTGCCTGAGTTGCTCTGGGCGATGGTGCGCCTGTTCCTGCTGGCCCCCTGGGATGTGCGTTGGGGCCTGATGCGGCAGCGGGGGCGCGAGCTCAGCCTGGCCTGGCGATTGCTGTTTCCGGGCCCACCAAAATCAGGCAAAAACTGAATCAGCAAGCCCTAGTTAGGGATTGAGCGGCGCGCCCAATCGGCCGAATCTAGGTTGGGGAAGAGGCCGTCTTCTCGCTGCACTCCATCCAGCCAGATTTGGGACAGTTCAGTGTCATTATCGATCGCATCGAGCAGCCGCCAGAAGCGATCTAAATGGCGTTCGATCCGTTCCCGGGCCAATTGAGTGGTAGTGCCGGCCCTGAGTATGAAACTCCAATCGGAGCTTTGGGCCAGCAGCAATTCCCTGCCCGCCTGGTGCAGCAATTGCCGTTTCTGGACGCTGCCCACCCCCTGACTAACCCGACGCACCATCGCCAGGGATGCCTTTTGCCATTCAGGAACGATCCAGGCATTGGTTTCGTTCAGCCAATAGTTGTGGTACCCACCCTGCCCCCAGCTGCTGGGGGATGGATTACACACCTGCAGGGATTCACCGCTGCTGAGCACATCGCGCAGGTGCACCAGCCGCACCCCCTGGGCTGCGGCATTGGCGAACAGGGCCGCCAGAAATTGGGGACCTTCAAACCACCAGTGGCCAAACAACTCGGCATCAAAGGGGGCCACCAGCAGGGGTCGCCGCTGCATGGAGCTGGCTAAGCTGGTCAGTTCGGCGGCACGGCCCGCCAGGTAGTCGGCGGCATGGTCTTTAATTTGGCCACTGGCAACCTCTGGGACATAGGGCGCTTTGGCCTCTAGGGGGCAGCCCTGGTCGGTAACGCGATGCAGCTTCAGGCCCAGGGGACGGCGGCTATTGATGCCGGCGGCGCTGAGCTGTTCATCCGACAGGTCCCAGCCCAAATCGCGATGGAATTCACGGTAGGCGGGATGGCCCGGATAGCCCTGGCTGGCACTCCACACCGGCAGGGTGGAGGTGCTATCTCGGCCAAAAAAAGCTACCCCAGCTGGCGAACAAATCGGCGCGAAAACTCCATAGCGAGGCCTGGGCATTCCATGCAGAAGGCCATGGGCATCGAGCAGGGAATAGCGGAGGCCATTGCTAATCAGTTGCTCATCTAGCCCTTCGTAGTAGGCGCATTCTGGAATCCAAATTCCCAGCGGCCGCTCGCCAATCTGGCGCTCGTGTTCGCGCACAGCCGTACGCAGTTGGGCCCGTACGGCCTCCGGCACGCTGCGCAGCAGGGGCAGGTAGCCGTGGGTGGCGGCACAGGTGATCAGATCCAGCACCCCCTGGGCCTGGAGGAGGCGGAAGCGGGGCACCAACTGGCCGCCATAGCGCTCCCACTGGCCGGCGATGCCGGCCAAGGTGCTGGCCAGCTGCTGGGCCGCCGCCTGCAGTTCCGACTGGGGATCAAGCTGGGCGAGCAATTCTCGCCGCACCGCCAACCAGGCGGGAAATCTGGCGTTTAGTTGCTTATCGGCCAGCAAGGACAGCAGCGTCGGTGAGAGGCCGAGGGTGAGGCGGGGATTTTGCAGTGGATCTGCCGCCGCAGCCTCCAGCACCGCCAGCAGCGGCAAATAACACTCTTGCAGGGCCTGGAAATACCAGTCCTCCTCCAGGGATCCAGGTTCACTGGAGCGCACGTAGGGGAGATGGGCATGCAGCACCACCGCCAGATCCCCGGCGGCGGCTAAAGGGCGAGGCTCACCTGGCTGCTGCCCTGCCGCCAGCAATGGCTCATCTGTAATGGTGGGCTGAGAACTGGCTCGGCTGCCAGCCTGGCTGCTCAGCTCAGGGGCGCTCAAATTTCCGACTAGATCAACGGTTGCGGCGCTGGCCTGGCTGCTGGGCGGCTGCCAGGCTTCAAGGCCAACCTGAGCCATGGCCGGCTGAATGGTTTCAGGGCCAAGCTCGGGGCTGGTTTGAATGGTGGCCTCAGAGGCGGCGCCGAGATCCCTCGCGCCTTCCCCGGCTGGGGTGTCGCTGGAAGCCATGGGGGATTCGAGCTTGAGACAGCTTATAGGCAGCTTCCTAGGCTGTTGACCATGGAACCTCGTACCGCCCGCCCCCTGCAACTGGCCCTGGCCGTGGATGGCCACAGCATGTTTTATGCCCAGCAGAAGCTGGGCTGGTTTTTTGATCCACGGCGCCTGCTGGCCTACGCCAACCGCCAACCGGCCATGGAGCTTGGCAGCGCCTTCTGGTACGCCGGGCTAAAAGACCCCACCGATCAGCGCCCCTTCCGCGATGCCCTGGCCAGCATGGGCTACACGGTGCGCACCCGCCCCCTGAGGGAACTGCCCGGGGGCGGGGCCGATTTTGAACCGCATCGCCCGGCTGATGGCCGCAACCCTGACCCCCGGCCAGGGGAGCAGCGCTATGGAGAGCAACGCCACTATGTGCGCGCCAACCTGGATGTGGAGATTGCCATCGACCTGCTCTGCGTAGCCCCCCGCACCGATGAGGTGTGGCTGCTGAGCGGCAGCAAGGATCTCGAACGGCTGCTGGAGGTGCTGAGGGCCCAGGGACTGCGCACCACCGTGATCACCACCGATGGCATGGTGGCCAGGGAACTGCGCAATGCCGCCGACCGCTTCGTGGAGATGGCCAGCCTGCGCCAGGAGTTGGAGAAGTCAGAGGCCCACCACCAGCCTGTCTTTTTGCGCAGTGAAAGCGGTGCCACCCCCAGCTCCCGCCCTCGCCCGCACCCTGCGACCGTAGAATTAACTAACTCATAGTTGTTCCGCATAG
>CANHSW010000248.1 GCA_947463165.1 Cyanobacteriota bacterium | reverse complement strand
TGGAGATTGCGAGTTAGTGGTAATTGCCAGGTGTTGGCGATTACATGACTCTTGGCTGGAGCCGTTTAGGAGGGTAACCACCCGCCCTGGGTTCCTCCGCAGCTCCCTGAACCCCATGACCGTTTCCGTCAGCACCGACGCCTCTGTCTCCTTCAATTCTGTCTCCTTCAATCACGACAACGCCGATTTGGCCTTGGCCTACGCCCGCACCAGTGGCCCTCAGTTCAGCCATGGACGCCTGCTGCTGGATGCTCTGGCCCTACAGGAGGGCGAATCCTTGCTCGATCTTGGCGCCGGAACCGGGGAGCTGGCCCGCCTCGCCTGCGAACGGGTCGGCGCTACCGGCTCAGTGCTCGCCCTCGAACCCCTGGCCGACCGGGTGGCCTTGGCCCGCTCCCAACCCCGGGCCAACCTGCGCTTCGAGCCAGGTGGCTCAGGCGACCTGGCCACCCTCGCTGCCGCCAGTTTTGACGTTGTGTTGCTAAACAGCGTTTTCCACTGGATCCCCGACCAGCCTCGATTGCTGAGCGATCTGGCGCGGCTGCTGAAACCAGGCGGACGGCTGGGGCTGAGTACAGGGATCGCCGATCGTCCCCACCAGCAGGCCCTGTTATTGGCCCCTTTGCTGGCTGAGGCTGCAGGCGATGCGCCGGCTGGTCTGTTGACGCCTCCCCATGTGGTGAATCAAGAGCTGCTCAATCAGCAACTCGTGGCGGCAGGTTTCAATGACATTCGCATCGAGGCGCACACATTCGTAGATCACTTCGATGATCTCAGAGCCCTGTTGGAGTGGAATTCCAGCTCCTTCTTTGGTAACTTCCTGGATGGATTCTCCTCCAGTCAAACCACGAAGTTTTGGGTGGCAGCCGAGCGCACTCTGGAAGAGCACCGCACCGAGAAGGGCATCCAACTGGAACGCTACCTTTTGTTGGTGACGGCCCAATGACCTAACTAACGCGGCACTGATTAATGCGTGGATTCAGGCTTCTCGTGACGGAGGGTGCGCAGCAGGTGCCGCTTGAGGTCTGAGAAGCCCTCGGCTGAGCGGCGCTCTTCGAGGGGGAGATCCACCCGCACCTCTTCACTGATGCGGCCGGGATAGGGATGCATAACGAGGATGCGGTCCGCCAGCACGATCGCCTCCTCGACGTCGTGGGTTACCAGCAATGTGGATAGGCGCTCGCTCTCCCACAGTTTCAGAAAGTGGTTCTGCAGTTCGGTGCGCTTGATGGCATCGAGGGCGCTGAATGGCTCATCCAGCAAAATCAGGTTCGGGGCTGGGGCCAGGGCACGGGCGATGGCCACCCGCTGGGCCATGCCGCCGGAGAGCTGCTTGGGGTAGTAATCGGCATAGGCTTCCAGGCCCACCCGCAGCAGGGCGGAGCGGATCGACTGGCTGCGGTCGCTGCCACGGCCGCGCAGGGAGAAGCCGACGTTGTCCTGCACCCTTAGCCAGGGCATCAACCTTGGTTCTTGATATACAAAACCGACGCTGGGGTTGGGGCGAACCAGCGGCGAGCCTTTGAGCAACACCCGGCCGGAGCTGGGAGATGACAGGCCAGCCACCAGGCGCAGCAGAGTGGATTTGCCGCAGCCGCTGCTGCCCACGATCGCCACCCTTTCGCCGGCGTCCAGCCGCAGATCAATGCCGCTAAGGGCCGTAAAACCGTTGCGGTAGGTCTTGGCGATGTCTTCGAGGATCAGCATGTTCAGGCTTGCTGGAGGAACAAGTTCAGGCTCCTTGGAGTGAATGGCTGTCCTGCCAAAGCAGTAGGCGGTGGGAGAGCAACCAGAGCAGGGTGTCGCTGAGCTTGCCCAATACCGCGAACATCAGGATGCTGGCCAGGATTAGCGAGGCCCTTCCTGTGGTCTGGCCATCGATCAGCAGGAAGCCCAGCCCCTTGCTGGCCCCCATCACCTCCGCCGCCACCACAAACATCCAGGCCAGGCCCAGGCTGCCCCGCAAACCGGTGATGTATTCAGGCAAGGCGGCGGGAATCAGGATGCGGAGCACCAACTCCGGCCGGCGAAAACCAGCCATCCGCCCCACTTCCACCAGCTTGCGGTCGACGTTGAGCAAGGCCTCGGACAGGCTGAGGTAGATGGGAAAGAAGGCCCCCACGGCAATCAGCGCCACCTTGGATGGCTCGTATATCCCCAGCCAAAGGATGAATAGAGGCACCCAGGCCAGGGAGGGGATGTTGCGCAGGGATTGCAGCAGCGGATCGAGCAGGTGGCGGGCCGTGGGGGATACGCCGGCGATACAACCGAGGGCCGTGGCGGTAAGGCCGCCGAGCAAAAAACCCTGGACCACCCGCCAGCTGGTGATCGCCACGTGATCGAGCAGTTCGCCGCTGCTGGCCAGGCTGGCGATTGTTTGCAGCACCTGGCTGGGGGTGGGCAGCAGGTTGGTGGGCAGCAGCTGATGGGCCTGAATCAGCTGCCACACCAGCAGGATCAGGAAAGGC
Source organism: Cyanobacteriota bacterium (assembly GCA_947463165.1). Taxonomy (GTDB): domain Bacteria; phylum Cyanobacteriota; class Cyanobacteriia; order PCC-6307; family Cyanobiaceae; genus UBA5018. The sequence goes on along the minus strand of CANHSW010000248.1, from coordinate 1,502 downwards.
AGCAACAAGCCCCGGCTGCGACTCAGCAACTGAGCGGCCTGCAGGCGGAGCGTCGTAAGGGCGCGATTCACTTGCCGCTCTTGAGGCGGTTGATGTAGGTGGGGTCGATCTGGCTGTTGACCACCACCTGGATGTCGGTGTCAGCGGGGATGACGCCGGCTTTCTTGAGCACATCGGCACCAGCGAGGATGATCACCTTCTGGGGGGTGCCGATGCTGGAATTGGAGAGATCCGTGCGCTCCAGTTGACGGCTGGCCACCGCATCGCTGAGCTTGGACTCCTTGATCAGCACCTGCTTGAGCCCCTCGGGATTTTTGATCGCCCACTGGCGTGCCTTCTCGTAGGCCTTGAGAACGCTCAGCACAGTGCCTGGATTTTGTTTTGCGAACTGCTCACGCACGTTGAGCACCCCGAATGAGTTGAAGCTGGGGTTGCGGTAGAGGATCCTTGCCTTCGACTCCAGCTCCGCCTTGGCAGTGATCGGATCGAGGCCGGCCCAGGCGTCCACATCCCCCTTCAGCAGGGCGGTTTTGCCATCAGCATGGGCCAGTTGAACGATTTCAACGCTGCGGGGGTTGATACCGTTACTGTAGAGAGTTCTCAGCAGGAAGATATAGGGATCAGTGCCCCGGTTGGCGGCCACTTTCTTGCCCTTGAGCTCCTTCACTGACTGGATCTTGGAATCTTTTGGCACCACAATCGAAGCCCATTCTGGCTTGGAAAAAACGTAGATCGATTTGATCGGGTTGCCGTTGGCTTTGCCGATGAAGGCTGCTGCTCCGGCGGTGGAGCCGAAGTCGAGGCTGCGGGCGTTCAGGAATTCCAGGGCCTTGTTGCTGCCCTGGCTAAGCACCCATTCCACCTTGATGTTCTTTTTCTTGAGCTCCTGCTCCAGCAGCCCCTTCTCCTTCAACACCAGACTAACCGGGTTGTAGTAGGCGTAATCGAGCTTTACGATCGTGGCGGTGTCGGTCTTTGTTTTGTTGGTTTGCGCCAGGCTGTTCTGAACTAGAGCTGTGGCTGAGCCAACGACCCCAAGGGTTGCTGCCAAGGCAAGTCCAAACAGGGATTTGCCGGGGAGTTTGCGGGTGCTGAGGGTCATGGTAATTGGCGGGTGACTAGCCGTATTGAGATAGGTGTCTGAAACAGTTTGAGCGGCGACAGCGATAGTTAAAGGTGGTCGCATCCACAACCCGATGTAGCCGCACAACTGGACAGGCCCCGGAAAGAGGCGGTGCCCAGCTCTGTCAGTGGGAGAGGATCGATACGCCCGAGCTGGAGCGGGCGTTGCTGTTGCCGCTCCCGTTGGCAGTGCCATTTGCATTGGCTGTGCCATTGGCATTGGCAGAGCCATGCAAGTTGACAGTGCCGCCACGAATGGTTGCGGGGGTTTCGGGCCGGATCTTTTCGTAGCTCTCGTCGTTGTGGAGAATCGACTCCAGCACCTCGGCGGTGAGCTGGGCGAAGCCGCTGTCGCCGCGCCGGCGCGGTCGCGGCAGATC
>CANHSW010000247.1 GCA_947463165.1 Cyanobacteriota bacterium | reverse complement strand
GCTCTGGGCTCATCGGCTCCGTGCCCAGCAACTGCCAATCTGCGGGCATCGCCAGCAGCAGCAACCACATCCCGAGGCCGATGGCCGCTCCCCTGGCTGTGAGCCAACTAGGGGGATCGCCGCTGAGCCACACCAGCCCGCCGCCCACCAGTAGCAGATAGGAAAAAACCAAACTGCGGTGGGATTCTGTACTGATATCTGGCCAGAAGCTGAGGGCCAGGGCCCCCAGGCTCAGCAGCGTGCCTTGGTTCAGGGCCCGCTGCCAGGTGGCGGTGGCGAACAGGGGGGCCTGGGGCGGTCGGGGCGGCTGCCGCATCAGTGCTGGACTGGCTGGCAGCGCTTCAAAGACCACAGTGGAGGCCGGATCGATTACTAAATGCAGCAGGGCGATATGCACGGGCAGCAGGATCAGCGGCTGACCAGTCATGAGTAAGGGCAGCAAACTCAGGGCCGCAATCGGTAGATGAATGGCGAGGGTGTAGCCCAGGGCGCGGTGCAGGTTGACATCGATGCGGCGGCCGATCGCCAGGGCCTGCACCAGCGCCGAGAAGCTGTCATCAAGTAGCACCAGATCGGCGGATTCACGGGCCACTGCCGTGCCGCGCTTGCCCATCGCCACGCCGATGTCAGCGGCTTTCAGAGCTGGGGCGTCATTGACGCCATCGCCGGTCATCGCCACCACCTCGCCGCTGGCCTGCAGAGCTCTCACCAGTTGCAATTTCTGCTGGGGCATCACCCTGGCAAACACGCACACCTGCGGGCAGAGGGCCGCCAGCGCCTGGGCGGATAGGCCCTCCAGCTGGTGGCCAGAGACCACTGGGCCCGGCGGCAGACCCGCCTGATCGGCAATCGAGCGGGCCGTAACCGGGCTGTCGCCAGTAACCATCACGATCCGCACCCCAGCCCCCCGGGCGGTGGCAATCGCCCCGGGCACCTCGGCCCTGAGCGGATCCGCCAGGCCAATCAACCCCAAGGGCTGGAAGACGTAGTCGTGGGGATCCGCCGCTGGCTCTGGCTGCAGTGAGGCGGGCTGGCCGTCGTGCAGCACCACCCCATCGATGCCGCTGGCTACAGCCAATACCCGCAGGCCCTCGGCCGCCAGTTGATCGGCGGCGGCCATCAGTTGGCCTGCGGCCAGGGGATCGAGATGGCAGAGATCGGCGATGGCCTCAGGGGCCCCCTTGGCCGCCAACTGCCAATTGCCCTGGCCGTCGCCCCATAGCTGCGAAAACACCAACAAATTTGTTTGGAGGGGATACTCCCGCTCCAGGGGCCAATCGGGGTGCAGGTGCTCGCTGCCACTGAGTTGATCGAGCGCCAGGCGCTGGATCGCCAGTTCCATGGCGTCCACCGGATCGCCGCGGCTGGCCAGTACCGCCATCTCCAGCAGTTGATGAAACGGTTCCTCCAGGGCGCCGCCGGCCTGCCAGCTGAGCTGCTCGGGCCAGGTGATCAGCCGCTGCACCGCCATGCGGTTTTCGGTGAGTGTGCCGGTCTTATCCACGGCCAGCACCGTGGCGCTGCCCAGGCTTTCCACCGCCGCCGGCCAGCGGGCCAGTACGCCAATTCGCGCCAAGCGCAGGGCCCCCAGGGCCAGAAACAAAGCCAACACCACCGGGATTTCATTGGGCAGCAGCGCCAGGGCCAGGGCCAGGGCCGCCAGTAGCGCCTCGGGCCAGTTGCCGCCGATGCCGCCTTGGCCCACGGCCAGCAGGGCGCATAGCCCCAGGGCCAGCAGCGTCAAGCGGGAGGTGAGCCGGCGGGTGTGGCGCTGGAGCCGGGTGGGTGGTGGTGTCACCGTGGCCAGGCTGAGGCCGATTTGCCCCAATTCGGTGGCTTCTGCCAGGGCCTTTACCTCCGCCCAGCCGCGGCCGCTGGCCACCAGCGAACCGGCCCGGATCCAGTCGCCGCCCTGCTTGGCCACCGGCAGCGATTCACCGGTGAGCAGCGATTCATCCAGCCAGAGGCCCACCGTTTCGGTGAGGCTGGCATCGGCCGCCACCCGGTCCCCCTCCTCCAGCCGCAGTAAATCGCCCAAGCGCAGTTGTTCGGCTGCAATTGCCAGGTCAACGCCAGCACGGCGCACGTGGGCCAGGGGGGCGGACAGGCGGGCCAGCTCCGCCAGGGCCCGGTTGCTGCGCTGCTGCTGGATGGCATCCAGCAGGCTGATGCCAACCACAAAAGCCAGCAGGATTGCCGCCTCCGCCGGCTCGCCGATCAGCCCGTAGATCAGAGCGCAACTGAGCAGCAGCAGATTGGTGGGCTCCAACAGCACGATGGCGGGCTTCATGGCCTATCCCCAATCCAATAATTGTGCGCCGGAAGTTGGAGATATGCCATTGCCCATGGGGATGCAAATCTCATAGATATCATCTTTTCTGGTAGAGGGACAGCAGCGATGACCCTAGACATTTGTTCAACCTCAGACAGGCGACAGAGGCAGTGATGTTACGAGACACTTGTTCAACCTCAGACAGGCGACAGAGGCAGTGATAGCACTAGATATTTGTTCGGCCACAATGAGTGCTTCGAGAGTTGTCATCCAACATCTACCGCTCAGGCTGGAGTCGGCTTTTGCAATGCTTTTTGCCGTGGATCCAGTAATATATGAAGCTCTTGACACCTGCCAATGTTAATGCCAGCGCTTTCGCTGTCTGCATTTCAGGGTTAAAATTAGCAATCAAATTGCGGCAGATTTGCGGCTCAATCTATGGCATGGCTGATGATTTAAGTGGCAAAATTGATGATTTAAGTGGGGAAGATTTCGGGCAGCTATGGAAAGCTACTCCACATCAATGAAGGACATTATTAAAAGAAGGACATTATTAAAAGAAGGACACTATTAATAGGAGGGCGCTATGAAAAATAGAGAGATTCATCGAACTCACGCCGCGAGAGGTGTTACGGCGACTGAGACGCCCCTGCTCTGGTGAGCGCTATGGCCTATTTTAGAGGTGCCCTGAAGTTCTATTGGCTGACGTTCGATTACCTGTAGATCGATTACCTGTAGATTAATTACCTATAGATTAATTACCTGGGGATCAATTACCTGTAGATGCGCCAGGCTTTGGCTTATTCTTGTTTGGGGCCGGGGTCTTGCTATTGGCCGGCGTCGCAGACTTGCTTGCCGGTACCGCCGATTTATTAGTTGGTGCCGCAGACTTGCCTTCGTTGCCCTGGTTGCCCTGGGGCGCGGGGTTTGGCTTGCTCTGGCTGGGCTGAGCAGTGGCGGCTGGCGCACCCGGTTGAATATTGGCGCAGAGACTGGCCACCATGCGATCTTCTCCTCCGCTGCTTTTCGACTCGTTGGTGCCATAGGGGAGCCGCCAGGCAGACCAACTTGCCTCACCCTCTTGACGGGATACCTGCAAAGTTTCGCAATGCACCGCCACTTTCGCCTTGACGTTGTCTTGGCCGCATTCCACATCGGTGGTTCGCACCGCTCCATCCATCAATCGCCAGCTACTCCAGTCGTAACGGCAAAGGCCGTAGCTACGCCAGCGAGGCACCTTCATTTGCCGAATTCGATCCAGTAACTGCTGCTCCTTGCCGCTGATTCCTGTGCCGCTTACACCAGCGCCACTGGTTCCAGGCTCACTGGCCCCAGGGCCGTTGGCCCCAGCCTTGGCCGGTATGCCGCTGTCAGCACCAGGGGCCGCGCCGCCGGCCCTGCCGGGCCAGCCTGGGCCGGCACTGGGCTGGCTCTGCCCAGACTGAGCTGTCGTGGCGCCAGTTTGGGCGCCTACGGCCCCAGGTGTCAGGGCCAGAGCGGGGCTCAGCAGCACCGAAAGCCCTAGGGATGAAAGCCGATGACGCCAAGCTCCCATGGGAAAACCCGTAGCAACTTGCCATCTCTACCGCAACGCTGGCGCCCAGCCCCCCTAGTTCAGGCAGTTTTCCCCGCCAGGGCCTGCACCAGCGACGCCAGGCCAAAGGCCAGGAACAGGCCGCCGCTGAGTCGATAGAGCCACAGCTCGCTG
>CANHSW010000246.1 GCA_947463165.1 Cyanobacteriota bacterium | reverse complement strand
GCTTCGTAGCCGAGCAACTGGGCCGTCACCCGCCGTTCCGCCGGGCTCAACTCCATCAGCAGCCGGCGCACCACCTTGGCGGGCAGTTCGTCGAACAGGCGCACCCGATCATCGGGAGACATCTGCTCCACCAGCTCCAGCACCTCGCCGGAGCGCAGGCGCTCCAGCAGGGTTTGTTGCACCGATGGTTCGAGGTATTCGTACACCTCAATCGCTTCGTCCTTGGGCAGCAACCGAAAGGCCAGGGCCTGGAGGGTGCGGGGCAACAGGCCGATCGACTCGGCCGTATCCACCTCCTGCACGGGCCTGAGCAACAGCTTGGCGCCGTCGTAATTGCCTGCCTCCAACAGGGCTTCCAGTTGTTTGGCCACCATCTCGGCCAACAAGATGCCGGTTTTGCCGCTGGCGGCGGCATTTGAACCCGCACCGTTGGCGACTGCCTCTGACATGGCGCACCGGTGCCCTTGGCCTGAGTTTATGGGGCGGTCGCTAGCCTTGGCTTTCAAGGCAGCAGCTTTTCTTTCCCATGGCCATCAACGTGAGCGACGTGGCAGTGCGCGACGCCAAGGGCGGCGAGCGCAAATTGGGCGACTGGACTGGCCAGGTGCTGCTGATTGTGAATGTGGCCAGCCGTTGTGGCTTCACCCGCCAGTACGCCGGTCTGCAGGCCCTGCAGGACAGCTACGGGCCCCAGGGTTTTGCCGTACTCGGCTTCCCCTGCAACGACTTCGGCGCCCAGGAGCCAGGCAGCCTGGAGGAGATTCAGCAGTTCTGCTCCACCACCTACGGCGCCAACTTCGAGCTGTTCGACAAGGTGCATGCCACCGGTGCCAAGACCGAGCCCTACACCACCCTCACCCAAACAGAGCCGGCCGGCGATGTGGCCTGGAATTTTGAAAAATTCCTGATCGGCAAAGACGGCACCGTGATGGCCCGCTTCAAAAGTGGCGTGGCGCCCGATGCCAGCGAACTCACCACCGCAATTGAGACGGCCCTAGCGGCCTGAGCCTGGGGCCAGGGGGCCAGGGGGCCCCGCATTAGGGATTTAGGCCACCTTTGGTTGAACTGCAGACCAGGGCGTGCTTGGCTGGTCTGCAGAGAGTTTGATGGTGTTTGATGAGGCCCCTGGTGGCTTGGTTAACTGGTGGCTGAGTTAACTGGTGGCTTAACTAAACTGATGAGGTAACTTTCGTAACGCAGGGGACTCCAGCGGCCCTAAGTGCTTAAATCTCGAATACCACGTACCCGACCAGGCGTAAACTTTCCCGACCACGGATGTCGAGCCCTAACTATATTTCGAACAGTTTGAAGATTTGAACGGCCCTGCTGAAGTTTATTCTCGTCGCAGTGCTCCCTTTCGACCAGCAGCAGAAACTCAATATCAGAAATTGCTGTTTGCAGGTCCTTCTGGAGTCTTTCCTGCTTCAGTATTCGCTTGCCAATCAGAGCCGCCACAGCCGCCCCGATGGCCGTTGATATTATTGATCCGAACGCTGAAATAAACGCAGCCTGAACTTCGGGCGCCACGACAACCAGAAACGCAAGCCCTATTAAAACATGGCGTCCAAGTGCTACCGCAGAAGCCTGGAGCCGACCATCATTTTTTCATATTGACTCCAGCACATACTCAACCAGCAATCAGAAAAGATAAACCAACAGCCAGAGCCATTCAGGCAAGATACAAGTCGCATGAATTACATAGGCTTAACATGATACTTAGAGATGCTCAAGCGCTCAGGGCCTGCAGCTTTCGCCAGACCAGAAGCGGGAGGTATTCCATGTCTTGGCCAGGTCGTCCAGCCGGACTCCGGGGGGCTTGCCACGGGAGCAGGTGAGCCCAGGGGGGTGGTCCCGTGGTCGCGGTGAGCTGCGCAGGGCAGGCGCCGTTCCCTTGAGCCTCGATCTGAGCGGCGTGAGCCGGTGTTCCCGGGCACCCGGATCCCCCTGGCCGTGGTTGTGGAGCAGCTCCGGGGTGGCGTGGCGTGAGTCGCACCGAGGTGGAATCTGACTTTCCCCAGCTCAGCAAGCAGTCCCTTGATTTCGCGGAGATCCAGGCGCGCCTTCCCAATCCTCCCGGCCGCCCCCGGCCGCAGCTCACGCTGCAACGTGGTTAACGGGCCTTTCCTTGACAGGCCATATCCCCTTGACCCGGCTGATACTCAAACTGCCCACCCTTCCCTGTCGATCCACAGCCTGGAGGCAGGCAGCGGCCCAGATCCCGCGGGATCAATCACGACCTGGCAAGGCGTCTAAACTGACGGATAAACCCCCAGCCCTCTGTGGCAGCCCAACCCCCCCGCCAGGAGCTGCGCCGCTGGGGCAACTCCCTCGGGGTGCGCCTTCCCGCCGCCATCGCTCGGGAGGCACACCTCCACGACAACCAGACCGTGGAACTAAAGGTGATACCTGAAGGTGTGCTGATCAGGCCCGTGCAACCCCGCCTCAGCCTGGCCGAGCGCCTGGCGGCCTATGGGCCCATGCCCGGTGAGCCCACAGAAGCGATGGCCTGGGATCCCATCGGCGCCGAGTTAATCGAATGACACCGCCACGGCGGCAGGTCGCCTGGCTGCCGGATCGGGGCGAGGTGATCTGGATCAACCACAACCCCCAGGCCGGCCGTGAGATGAAAGACCACCACTCTCAGCAAAGCAGCTGGAGCCGGTGCTGGAGATCGTGGGGCAAATCCTGGGCTTCCTGACCTGAAAGGGCGCGACAGGCCGCCAGCCGCCCGAGGGGTACGTACGGTATCCTGTACAGGCCTGGTTGATTTGCCGTGGACGCCATTTCCTATACAACTGCCCGGGCAAACCTGGCGCAGACAATGAAGCGTGTCTGTGCGGACCACGAGCCATTGATTATCACCCGCAACGGCGAACCATCGGTGGTGATGGTGTCGCTAGACGACTTCAAGGCCCTGGAGGAAACCGCCTATCTGCTGCGCTCCCCCAACAATGCCCGTCGATTGATGGATGCCATCGACAGCCTGAATGCAGGTGGCGGCCATGAGCATGCTCTGGCAAAATGAAGTTGGTTTTTGCGGAACAAGCCTGGGAAGATTATCTCTACTGGGAAGCCACCGATCGCAAGCTTCTCAAGCGGATTCATACCTTGATCAAGGAAGCCAGCCGCACCCCATTTGAAGGCTCCGGCAAGCCCGAAGCCCTCAAGCATGCCCTATCCGGCTACTGGTCACGGCGCATCAATGACGAACATCGAATGGTTTACAAAGCTAACGGCGACAGCCTTCTGATTGCCCAGCTCCGCTATCACTACTGAGACGGATAGCGTGGATGGTCCACGCCCAGCAGCTCCACCGCTCCTTGAGCAGCGCAGTCAGACGCATCTTTTAGGAGTTCTGGAGCTACTGCAAGGTAGGGATGCAGACGGAGTGAGCAGCACCAAGCCGTCGCAATTGTTATCAACAGAGCTTTTGCTTCTCGTAAGCGTTCAGGGGTCGGGACAGCACGCGGCGAACTCCGTCTCTGCTGAACCCTTGACAGCGGCCTGATTCTTGTTTGCATCTCAGGCAGAGACTGTTAGCGATGGGCACCCCGCCTCCTGGGATTACAGAAGCGGACTGGGCTGCTACACCGGTTGGCGTACGGGCAGGATTTCTTGAGCTGGTCCAGTACTGCCAGGAGCAGCAGGAGGAGATCGAGCAGCTCCGTGCTCAGCTCACTGCCCTGGCCACCGAACTGGCCAGCCTGCGGGAGCGGATCGGCCGCAGCTCTCGCAACTCCTGGAAACCTCCCTCCAGCGATGGTCCGGGGTTTAAGCCGCCAGAGGGGCGGAAAGGTAGTGGCCGCAAGCGTGGCGGCCAGCCGGGCCATCCCGGCGCTGGGCCGGAGCTGCTGCCGATCGAGCGGGTGGATGAGGTGGTGGAGCACCACCCGGATGCTTGCCGCCGTTGCGGCCAGCTGCTGCTGGGAGATGATCCAGAGCCCCTGCGCCATCAGGTGATTGAGATCCCACCGATCACGCCTGTGGTGATCGAGCATCGCCTGCACCGCCTGGTCT
>CANHSW010000245.1 GCA_947463165.1 Cyanobacteriota bacterium | reverse complement strand
TGAAGCAAGGCAAAAAGCGCTGCTCGTACCAGCGCTGGCCCTTAAGCCTCAAGCCAATGCGGCGTATAAGATAACCAGCCACCAGGGGAATTCCCAAAAAAATAAACACCGCTCTAGCTATCTCGGCCGTGGAAAATGTCACATCTTGACTTGGCAACCCCAGCCATTCTGGCAAAACCTTAAGATATAGACTAGCCAACAGTGCATAGCCAAATATCTGCAAGATCGCATTAATCGCCACCAATAGGGCAGCGGCCTCCCGATCGCCCTCTGCCAGATCGATCCAGATCAGCACCATGGCGATACAAGGGGCAATTCCGATCAGCACAACTCCCGTGCGCAGGGCTGGCTGATCGGCTAGGAACAGCCAGGCCAGGCAAAACATCAACAGCGGACCCAAGCCCCACACCAGCAATAGGCAGAGGGGCAGCAGACGGCGTTGGCGCAGGGCCTGGCCCAAATCCTCGTAGCGCACCTTTGCCAGTACCGGCACCATCATCATCAACAGGCCCAGGGCTATGGGCAGGGAGGTCTGGCCCAGCCTCACCGCATCGAGGGCCGCTTGGATCCAGGGGAAGCTGCGGCCCAGCAGCAGCCCCGTAACCATCGCCGCCAGGATCCACAGCGGCAGAAAACGATCCAGCAGCGACAGTTTTTCAATCACGGTGCCTTCTCCAGCGAATGAAACCGGAGCCGGCGGGCGGATTTGAGGTTTATGGGGCATGGCACTCAGCAGCAGGGGGTAGCTGGTATGTGGCAGTTGGCGCTTAGCTCTGCCAGCCAGGCCTGCAGGGCCGCAAGCGCTTCGCTGCGCAGGCGGTAATAGATCCAACGGCCCTCCTCGCGGGCATGGAGCAGCCCGGCCTGCTTCATCACCTTGAGGTGAAAAGAGAGCTTTGACTGGGCCAGGCCCAATTCAGCTGTGAGCTCGCACACACAGCGCTCGCCGCCGCCCAGGGATTCGATCACCTGCAGCCGCACCGGATCGGCCAGGGCCTTGAGCAGGGCCCGGGCCTCGAGCATCGACAGAGGGGCATCCGGCATCGAGCGGGGGAGCTCCAGAACGGCCATCCAACAACCTTGGTTGATTGATCAAGTCTATTTGATCTATGGTCCTGGTCTGGTTGCGGCAGCCCTGCCCCTTTGCGGATGAAAATTGGCATCAACGGCTTTGGCCGCATCGGCCGCCTGGTGTTTCGTGCCCTCTGGGGCCGCCCGGGCATAGAGCTGGTGCATGTAAACGACAGCGGTGGCGATGCGGCCACGGCCGCTCACCTGCTCAGTTTTGATTCGGTGCACGGGCGCTGGCAGCAGCCAGCGCAGGGCCAAGGCAACAACTTGGTGGTGGTCGACAGGAGGCTCGGCTACAGCCAGGAGTCAAACCCCAGCGCCGTGCCCTGGCAGCAGGCAGGGGTGGAAATGGTTTTGGAGTGCAGCGGCAAGCTGAAAACTCCAGAAACCCTGCAGCCCTACTTCGATATCCCAGGTCTTAGGCGGGTGATCGTGGCCTGCCCGGTGAAGGGTGAAATCGCCGGTGAGCAGGCGCTGAATATTGTTTTCGGTATCAACCACCAGCTCTATGAGCCGGAGCGGCATCGGTTGATTACGGCCGCCTCCTGCACCACCAACTGCCTGGCGCCGGTGGTGAAGGTGGTGCATGAGCAGTTCGGCATCCGCCACGGCTCGATCACCACCCTGCACGACATCACCAACACCCAGGTGGTGGTGGATGGCTTCAAAACCGACCTCAGACGTGCCCGCTCCTGCATCCAGAGCCTGATCCCCACCACCACCGGATCGGCTAAGGCGATAGGCCTGATCTTTCCGGAGCTGCAGGGCAAGCTCAACGGCCATGCCGTACGCGTGCCACTACTAAATGCCTCGCTCACCGATGCGGTATTTGAACTGGAGCGCGGCGTCACCAGCGAGGAGGTTAATGGGGCCTTTGAGGCGGCCGCCAACGGCCCCCTAAACGGAATCCTGGGCTTTGAAACGCGGCCGCTGGTGTCCGTTGACTACGTCAATGATCCCCGCAGTGCGGTGATAGATGGCCCCTCCACTATGGTGATAAACGATACCCAGTTAAAGGTTTACGCTTGGTACGACAACGAGTGGGGCTATAGCTCAAGGATGGCAGATCTGACCTGCCACGTGGCCAATCTAGAGCAACTTTGATAACAGATTATGGCAATACTCCCCGGCAAGAGTGGCCCATCAGCCCTTAAGCAATACACAGTGGTTACGGGAGCCTACTGGGCCTTCACCCTCACAGACGGGGCCCTACGCATGCTGGTGGTCTTTCACTTTCACCAGATTGGCTACTCCACTCTCGAGATCTCGCTGCTATTTCTTTTCTACGAGTTCTTTGGCATAATCACAAACCTATACGGGGGCTGGCTGGGGGCCAGATTTGGGCTGCGGCTCACCCTTTGGGCAGGCATGCTGCTGCAAATACTAGCTTTGCTGATGCTGATTCCCGTATCGGCCGGTTGGCCGAAACTGATATCAGTGATTTATGTAATGGCCGCCCAGGCGATCAGCGGCATTGCCAAAGATCTCAACAAGATGAGTGCCAAGAGTTCCATCAAAACCGTGGTACTTGACACCCCCAATGATGGGGGCAAGGGGGAGCGACAACTATTTAAGTGGGTGGCGATCCTCACCGGCTCCAAAAATGCCCTCAAAGGGGTGGGATTCTTCCTAGGAGGGATATTGCTATCCACTCTAGGCTTTGCTGGTTCAGTAGCGGCGATGGCGGCCGGTTTATTCGTTGCATTGTTGGCCACCCTGCAGCTGCCGGGAGACATCGGCAAAATGAAGCAAAAACCGGCCTTCTCAGCATTGTTTTCCAAGAGTAAGGGGATAAATATTCTATCTTTGGCACGCTTTTTCCTGTTCGGTGCACGCGATGTTTGGTTTGTGGTGGCCCTGCCAGTATTTCTAGAGGCGGTACTTAACTGGCAATTCTGGGAGGTGGGCGGCTTTCTTGGGCTGTGGGTGATTGGCTACGGGATTGTCCAGGCTGCGGCCCCATCGCTGCGGCGCAGTTGGGGCAGCGATAAACCTCCCGGGCCGCCGGCAGTGCAGTTTTGGAGTGCGGTACTAACCGCCATTCCAGCCCTTATCGCCATTGCCCTTGCAAGGGAAGTAAATCATCCGGGCATCGCCATCATGCTGGGGCTGGCGGGCTTCGGCTTCGTTTTTGCCATGAACTCATCAATTCACAGCTATATGATTCTCACCTATACAGATCGGGAGACGGTTAGCCTAGGTGTGGGCTTCTATTACATGGCCAATGCCGCTGGCAGGCTACTGGGCACATTGCTATCGGGTTGGCTGTATCTGCAGGGGGGGCTACCAGCCTGCCTCTGGATCTCAACGCTGTTATTGGGGCTTTCATTCCTGAGCAGCCTGCAACTGCCGCCGCCACCCCGGTATCCCTTGGCGGCCACCTCGGCAGCAAGCGGCAGCCAATAACTAGCTCCGCCAGACAGCGCTCCAGCGAGAGGCAGCAACATGGCCACTGCCCCAGCGATGCCAAAGGTGCTCTTCTCTCCCGCCTGTGAGCGCAATAAACAGCCCATATGTGAGCTGTTGCGCCGGTGGTTGCCCCAGGGGGGCCGCGTCTTGGAGATAGGTTCCGGCAGTGGCCAGCATGCCGAGTTCTTCTGCCAGCAGCTCAGTGGCCTGGACTGGCAACCCAGCGAGCTGGGCGATGCTCTGGCCGATCTGAGCCAGCGCATTAATGCCGCTCAAGCCAGTGGTGAGCTGGCCAGTGTGCTGAAGGAGCCGCTGGAACTAGATGTGGATAGACCCGAACAGTGGCCCAGCCAGCCCTACGACGCCGTGTTTTCCGCCAACACCACCCACATTATGGCCGCCACTTCCGTACCGCACTTATTGGCCGGCGCCGCCCGGGTGCTGAAGCCTGGAGGCCTGCTGCTGCTCTATGGCCCCTTTCTCGATGGTGGCCTAGCCAGCTCCGTCAGCAATCGCGACTTCGATGCCTGCCTGCGCCAGCGAAATCCGGCCATGGGGCTGCGCGATGCCCGCCAGATTGAGT